>NZ_LZHP01000054.1:0-39735 GCF_001690605.1 Gilliamella sp. Nev6-6
TTTTCAAAAAAAAAAAAAAAAAAAAAATCTCTTTTATCTAATAGATGTCCATTTACGGTCACGTTCTGATCTCCTTTAGTGTATTTGATATCAGAATAATAACCTTCATTTTGATCTTTATTAAACGTAAACATTTTTGATTTACCAAATAGCTTTTTTGCATCCGTTTTTAATGTTGCAAAGGCGCTTGTTAGCTGTTCTTGGGTAACTTCGTTTGCATTGGGGTTTTTTATTTGCGCTAAATAATAGGCTAATACATTAAATGGCGCATCAATTTTTAACTTTAAACTATCAATGTTATCAATACCTAGCATGAGTTGTTGTAGTTCTGCCCATTCACCAGATATGTTACAGAAAAAATTCGCATTAATATCACCGGCTGGGTTTTGCCAATGTAGTTTATTTAATGCCAATTTGATGTTGGCTGGTGCTTGTTGGTTAACATCGGCTTCATAAAGGTCTATATCAAAATTGTTTAATATCATGGCAATATTAATACCTTGGTAGCTAAGATCTAAAGAACCATTACCTAAATGTTGTTACCCAAACAATACTGATTGGGCATCTACTTTTAACCAACCATCTATCGTATTAGCCGTGCTTAAGGTATTTTCTTCTGCAATGGTGAGTTTTTCAATCATGATTGATGAGTCATTAAACTGGTTAATGTCAGGCTCAAATGTTATTTTATCTATTGTGACATGCGCATTAGGAGCTTGATATTTATTATTTAAACTCCCTTGGTATGTTAGGTTATCAAGTGTAAGGCGTGATGCTGAATATTCATCGATCAGAAAGGCTATTTTATTAGCGTTTATGGTGTAATTAACGCCTTTTTTTTCTGGTCTAGGCTCAGCTAATAAGTTGAATTTATTTAAAGTAATTATTGGTTCTTTAGGATTGTCATAATAACTAAATTTATCAATATTGGCTTTGGCAACGATACTTGAAAAATCTTCATTGCTTTCAATTATAACATTGCCATCAGAGACATCTAAACCACCATGAATAAAATAATTAGCATCAAAATGTGAAGTGAATGCTGAATCAGTCAGTTTAAGCGCTTTATTAGTCAGTTTAATGGTGAGATATTCGTGATAACTTATCCCCATATTGGCGGTGATAAACGATTGGTTACCCGCTAATTTCCAAAGCTCGGGCGCTGATTTTTCAGGCATTGCATAGTTGATCCATGCTATTTGTGGTGTAAATTTTCCTTCAGCTAGTGCCACCATAGGAAATGGCCCATGATGAATTGTAATTTCATCATTAAAAATAGTTGTTTCTGCTTGTTTTTTTTCTGCTTGATTTTTGTCTTGTTCAAGTTGCAAATCGGTATCTTTGGGCACTAATTTAATGGTAAGGTGAAGTTGCGTTGAAAAAATAGCTTTTTGGTAATCGCTATATTCAATCACCACGTTAAACAAATTTTGATAATTATCAACTTGTTTTGTGATTTGTTGTATTTTATTGTCGATATTAGCTTCAATCATATTGCCAGTGTGCCAAGATGCGCCTATGTATCCTGAACCTAATACAGCAATAATTGCTGTGGTAATAATGCTTTTTTTTATCATGATTTTCCGCTTATTTGGTTTAATTAATATTTGTTTTATTGAGCTGGTTCTTGATGCTCAGAAAACGCTTTTAATAAAGTTTTAATGTAGTCTATTCGTTCTGTTGATTGTAATTGTGAACGAAGTAATTTTAATCTATTGGCGCTTTCCAAACGGTAATTTTTCGGTTCTTTTTGAATGATTTCAATTAAATAATCAACCGATACCTTATTATTGCTACCAAATTCAATATAGCCACCTTTTTCACCAAATTCGATTTTTGTGATGCCTAATTGATTGGCGTGATAACGAATTTGGGTGGTTTCCAATAAAAATAGTACTGCATCGGGTAATTGACCAAAGCGATCTCGCATTTCGATTTGAATTTCTGTTAGCTCATCAAGGCTATTAATACTTGCAATACGTTTATAAAGCGATAATCGTGTATTTACATCAGGAATAAAATCATCAGGGATGAGTGTCGGTAAACGTAACTCGATTTCGGTTTGTTGGTTGTTGAGTAATGATTCAAGGGTTGGCTCTTTGCCTTCTTTGAGTGATTTAACGGCGTCTTCAAGCAATTCGATATAAAGATTAAAACCAATGGTTTCAATTTGTCCACTTTGATCGCTACCTAATAGTTCGCCTGCACCACGAATTTCAAGATCATGTGTGGCTAGGGCAAATCCTGCACCTAAATCTTCAAGCGAGGCAATGGCTTCAAGGCGCTTTTTAGCATCTTTGCTGAGCAATTTAGGGTGAGGTGTTAATAAGTATGCATAAGCTTGATGATAAGAACGACCAACACGCCCACGCAATTGGTGCAACTGAGCTAAACCAAATTTATCGGCTCGATCAATAATAATGGTATTAGCGTTAGGAATATCAATACCTGTTTCAACAATTGTTGTACAAACTAGTACATTATAGCGTTGATGATGAAAGTCATTCATGACGCGCTCTAAGTCACGTTCATGCATTTGTCCATGACCAATGGTAATGCGTGCTTCGGGAACCAATTTTGCTAATTCTTCGCTGACTTTTTCGATATCTGATACATCATTATGTAAATAATAGATTTGACCACCACGCAAAATCTCACGCAAAATGGCTTCTCTAATCACAAGATCATCATATTCTCGAACAAAGGTTTTTACCGCTAACCTGCGAGCTGGTGGTGTTGCAATAATAGAAAGATCTCGCATACCCGTCATTGCCATGTTGAGCGTTCTTGGAATTGGGGTGGCTGTTAGGGTTAAAATATCGATGTTTGCTCGCATTGCTTTGATGCGTTCTTTTTGACGTACGCCAAAACGATGTTCTTCATCAACAATTAATAAACCTAAATCTTTCCATTTGATATCTTCTTGTAATAATTTATGTGTACCAATGACGATATCAATTTTTCCCTCTCCAAGTGCTTCAATAATAGCTTTTTGCTGTTTGGCGGTCTTAAAGCGAGATAGGCTTTCGATGCGAATTGGCCAGTTGGCGAAACGATCGCAAAAGCTTTCATAGTGTTGTTCTGCAAGGAGTGTTGTAGGGACTAAAACAGCGGTTTGTTTATGATTAATTACCGCTAAAAAAGCAGCACGAATTGCTACTTCTGTTTTACCAAATCCAACATCACCACAGACTAATCTGTCCATGGCATAAGGCGAACACATATCGCCAATGACTGCACCAATAGCATTTTGTTGATCGTCGGTTTCTTGATAAGGGAATCCTTGGCAAAATAACTCATAGTGTTCTCGATCTTGTTTAAACTCGAAACCTGGTTTGCTTTCACGTTCAGCATAAATATCCAGTAGTTCAGCTGCGACATCTCGCACTTTTTCGGCCGCTTTTTGCCGTGCTTTACTCCATGTATCGGTGCCTAATTTATTTAGTGGCGCATTTTCTTCATCTCCACCAGAATAGCGGCTAATTAAATTTAATGACGCAACAGGGACATAAAGTTTGGTATCGTTAGCATAGAGTAATATAAGGTATTCAGCTGTAATGCCACCTGTTTCTAATGTGGTGAGTCCTGCATATCGACCTACACCATGTTCCAAATGAACAACAGGTTTACCCGGCGTTAGCTCAGCTAAACTGCGAATAAGTGAGTCAGTATTAATGGCTTGTTTGTGTTCTTTTTTACGACGAATAATGCGTCTGCCTAGTAGCTCATTTTCGGTAATAAATGCAAAATTATCTTGCTGATTAATAAAACCTTGTTCACTAGCACCAATCATTAGGTAAAAACGATTGTTGTTGCTTTGTTGCTCGTCAAGTTGATTGAGGGGCGTTGGGTGAATTCTAATTCGTCCTAAAATTTCTTGTAATGCTTCTTTACGTCCTTCTGATTCAACCGAAAATATGATTTTTCCTGTAAAATCTGCAATAAATTTTTCAAACTGTAAATAAGGATCTTTTTGCTGACTTTGAATGGCTATTTCTGGTAAAGCACAATAAGGTAGATTGATGTTTCTATTTGACTCAATAATTGGCTCGTGGGTTAAAACCATGCGTGGATATTGTTTGAAATAAGCAAATATTTCATCAGTTTTAGACCAGATCAAGTTAGGTTCTAAAAGTGGCCTCATTGGATCAACACCACGGCTATCAAAACGTTGACGAATATCATGCCAATATTTATTAGCGTATTGTTCAATATTTGCGGTATTGATGATGAGTGTCTTATCAAGAAAATAAGAACAAAGCGAAGTTAATGGCTCACTGAAAAACAGAGCTTGCCAATACTCAATACCTGTTGGCAAAATATTTTTACTAACTTGCTGGTAAATACTTTCTGGCTCTAATCTGACTTCAAACTTTTCGCGCCATTGGCTTCGAAATAGCTCAATAGCTGCTTTATCAAAGGGAAACTCATGAGCAGGTAGCAATTGGATTTGTTCTATTTCATCAAGTGTTCGTTGAGTTTCGGCATTAAAAGTGCGAATGCTGTCAATTTCATCATCAAAAAAATCAATTCGATAAGGGTGAACACTTCCCATCGGGTAGATATCAAATAGGGCACCGCGAGTGGCGTATTCACCATGTTCCATAACTTGGCTTACTGAACGATATCCTGCATTTTCAAGTTGTAAACGTAGGTTCTCTCGACTAATTTGTAAGCCTTGTTTCATTATAAACACATGCCCATTTAAATAGCTTTTAGGGCAGACTTTTTGCATTAATGTATTGATGGGTAAAATTAAAGCCCCTTTTTTTAGATGAGCTAAATGATACAAGCAAGACAAACGCTCAGAGATGATGTCTTGGTGTGGCGAAAAGCTATCATAAGGTAATGTTTCCCAATCGGGAAAAGAGATCGAAGGGAAAGGCGAGAACTGCTTTAGCTCTTCATCAATACGCGAGGCTTGTTGCATATCATCAGTAATAATCACAACTAAGCCATCATGAATATTTACGATTTGTGCACAAAGTTGTGATAAAGATGAGCCAACAAGTTGCCCAATGTGTTTTGCTTCACCTGATTTTTTAGGTATTAACGTTGAAATATTTTGTGTTTTAGGCATGATGAGTTCGTTGAAATTGCTACAAGATTATAGGTTAGATTATAACGTAAGTACGTGGTTGTTTTCTATAACTGTTTAATCCTGTATGATAAGCACCTTGCATTTAACTCGTAAAACTTTGTCAAAAAGTTTCAGGTAATATATACGTTTATGTCAAAAATATTTCGCCCATTAGTGTTTTATATCGGTTTGCGTTATGTATATGGGCAAAAAACCGATGGTTTTGGTCGTTTTGTATCATGGTTATCAATGATTGGAATTATGCTGGGTTCTATTGGTCTAATCGTTGTATTATCTGTGATGAATGGATTAGAAGATCAAATGCAAAACAGTATTTTAAAGTTTTTTCCTCAAGCTCAAATTACCTCTAATCAAGGAAGAATTGATCCCAATGTCATTTTAAGTTCGCCTTTTGAAAAGATTACAGGTGTTAATCGCATTACGCCTTTAGTCACTAGTGATGTAGTATTACAAAGCGAACAAAGTATTACTGTCAGTACTTTAATGGGGGTAAAACCGGAAGATGAAGACCCAATAAGTGATTATATTTACATGGGTTCAATTTCGGATCTACAAGCAGGACAATATAATGTTATTTTAGGGCAAACGCTTGCCAATCAGTTAGGTGTTACAATAGGCGATAAAATTCGATTAATGGTGACAGATGCAAGCCAAATAACTCCAGTTGGGCGGATTCCTTCGCAACGTTTGTTTAATGTGGTTGGACTGTTTTCAGTTAATCATGATATTAATCAATCTCTTATTTATGTTAATCAATCTGATGCAAGAAATTTGTTACGTTATCCTGCCAATATGATCACTAGCTGGCGCTTATTCTTAGACAAACCCCTTGATATTGCATCGTTCACTAATACCGCATTACCAGAAGGGTTAGTGTTTAATGATTGGCGTGCAAAACGCGGTGAATTATTTCAAGCCATTAAAATGGAAAAGAATGTCATGGGATTATTGATTAGTTTAATTGTTATTGTTGCCGCTTTTAATATTATTACTTCATTAAGTTTACTGGTAATGGAAAAGCAAGGTGAAGTGGCTATTTTGAAAACGCAAGGTCTATCGCGATTTAAAATTATGTTCATTTTTATTATTCAAGGTGCAAGCTCCGGCATAATTGGCACGCTCTTAGGGAGTGTTTTAGGATTGTTACTTGCAGTCAACTTAAATGAAATCATGCAAGCGTTGGGCTTATCTTTAGCGGGTATTTTGCTACCGTCGCTCGTTGAGCCATCGCAAATTATTTTAATTATTATTGGATTGCTTATGTTATCGTTAATTTCAACTATTTATCCTGCATACCGTGCAGCCAATATTCAACCTGCTGAGGCTTTACGTTATGAATAATTCTGAAAAATTACTATCAGCAAACAATCTTTATAAAACTTATAAAGAAGGCAAAATGGTAACGGAAGTTTTAAAAGATGTTTCATTTGATATTTACCCAAAGTCGTTACTTGCCATTATTGGTAGCTCAGGCTCAGGTAAAAGTACATTATTACATTTACTTGGTGGGCTTGATAAACCCACTTCAGGTGATATCATTTTTAAATCACAGCAGTTAAATCAATTATCTGAACAAGAAAAAGCGCGATTGCGCAATCAAGAAATTGGCTTTGTTTATCAATTCCATCATCTATTACCTGATTTTACAGCATTAGAAAATGTAGCTATGCCACTGTTAATTGGTGGTGTTTCGCCAAATGAAGCAAAACAACGTGCTAGGGCAATGTTAGAATCCGTTAACTTAGTAAAACGAGCTAACCACCGTCCTTCTGAACTGTCTGGTGGTGAACGCCAACGTGTAGCAATAGGGCGAGCATTAATTAATAATCCCGCTTTAGTTATGGCTGATGAACCGACGGGTAATCTTGATAAATCAACGGCAGATTCTATCTTTGAGCTATTGATTAAATTAAATCGTGAACATGGCACTGCATTTTTAGTTGTTACGCATGATCTAGAGTTAGCCAGTAAACTTGATAAACAGTTGGTGATGAGAGATGGCAAACTATCTGATAGCGTATCATCAGATAAAAAGCTAATGGATAACTAATATGAATTTATCTTTAATTACCGCCATCAAATTTCGAAAAGGACGCCGTAAAAGTGGCATGGTGTCATTAATATCTATCATTTCAACATTAAGTATTGCTATTGGTATAGCGGCATTAATCATTGGCTTAAGTGCCATGAACGGCTTTGAGCGAGAACTACATAACCGCGTATTATCTGTTGTGCCTCATGGTCAATTGTATCTTGATTCTGGCAATTTAGAGAATTGGCGCCATGTACAGCAAGAGCTTACAGAAAATAAAAATATTGTATCAGCCGTTCCATTTGTTAGTTTTACTGGGCTTATTGAAAACGGTAGTAAACTCGGTGCTGTTGAAGTACAAGGGCTTGATCCTGAGCAAGAACAGCAAATTAGTGCATTACCTAACTATGTGCTCAATCATAAATGGCAAGAATTTAAGGCAGATAATCAACAAGTTATTATTGGTTCTGGTTTAGCAAAATCTTTAGCGGTAAAAGAGGGGGCTTGGGTTTCTTTATTAATTCCTGTATCAGCAAGTGGATCAACTCAACTCAAACCACCTAAGCGAGTTCGCTTACAGGTTATTGGTATTTTGGATTTAAGTGGTAGTTTAAGTAATAACGTTGCTCTATTGCCTTTAGTTGATGCGCAAAAACTACTCAATATAGGTGACAGTGTCACTGGGATAATGATTAATGTCAATGATGTATACCGAGCTAATCAAATTATAGGTCAAGCTGCATTGAGCTTAGATGACACCTTATCATTTAATAGCTGGGAAAATTCATTTGGTTTTATGTATCGCGATATTCAGATGATACGACAAATTATGTATCTGGCAATGATTGTGGTCATCGGTGTTGCTTGTTTTAATATTGTATCAACGTTAGTTATTGCTGTTAAAGACAAACAACGTGACATCGCCATATTGAAAACACTAGGTGCAACTAATCGATTAATCAAACATATTTTTATTTGGTATGGGGTAATTTCTGGATTAATTGGTAGTTTAATTGGTGTTATTTTAGGTGTGATATTGTCATGGCAACTTTCCAACATCATGGGGTTCCTTGAATCATTAATGGGGCATAAAATTTTAAACAGTAATATCTATTTTATCGATTTTTTACCATCTGAAATTCACTTCTTTGATGTGGCGATAGTGTTTATAACTGCCATGTTACTTAGCTTAATTGCTAGCTACTATCCTGCTAAACGAGCTTGTAAAATTGAGCCAGCTCGAATCTTAAATAGCTTTTAACAGTTAGCTTAAATAAAACGCTGTTTGATTGGTTATCATCAGCGTTTTTTATTATTAATTATAGATATAATAGCCATTAGGTAAGGCATAATGCATATATACTGTATATATTGCCAATGCAGTAGTCATCAATAATAGGCTAATAATAAGTAACGCTAGCTTACTTGGATATTTAAAAATTTTAAGACACAATGAAATTAGCCCACCAAGAACAAATCCAGTACAAGCACCACCGATATGTGCCATATTATCAATTGAAGGCAATAATCCTAATCCAGCGGTTAAAATTAAACTTAGTAGCATTGCCTTAACTGGCATTTCTTGTATATTGGTTTTAAACACTAAGCTATAGGCTAATAATGCAGTAATAACACCTAAAATAGCACCTGATGCACCACAACTAATTACATTATGGTGAATTGTGGCAATATCGCTTGATAAGCTTCCTACTAAACCAGAGAAAAAATAAATACCAATAAAAGCAATGCGAGGTATACGCTGTTCTAAAATCGGTCCAATACTCCATAATGCCAGCATGTTCATGGCTAAGTGAGTAAAACCCACGTGCATAAATAAATTGGTAAACATACGCCAATATTGACCAGAAAAAGTCAGTTCTGCCACATCGGCTCCCCAATCAATTAAAAAATGATTTTCATACAAGGTTGAAAAACCTCGGCTATCAAGCAATCTAAATGCAAAAAAGCAAAAAATGTTTACAACAACCAAGGTTGAAGTGATTTTAGATTGATTTGCGTAATATTTAAGGTCATTTAAAGCACTCATCAAAAAATCCTTTTAAATCGTTTTGTATCATTAAATGGTATATTAATAATAAATGGCATATTAACAATGTGCAGGCTTAATTTAGTCGTTTACCTAATATCAGCAAATCACACTGAACATTATCAAGTTCAGCAATTTTGGGAAGAAAGCCCCATTGTTCATATTGCATTTTTTTAAATAAATTAACGCTAGGTAAATTATGCCCAAAAACGTAGCTAAAAATTGCCTCAATTCCAGTTTTTTGGGCAAATTTTTCAATTTCAGCTACCATAAATTGGCCAATTTTTTTACCACGAAAATCTTGATGAAGATATAAGCTAATCTCAACAGTTTTATAAAATGCAGGACGACCATAAAACGAAGATAAACTAATCCAACCACAGGGTTGATCTTGGTATTTTATTAGCCAAATTGGACGATTATGTGGATTATGTTGGTGAAACCAGTCTAATCGACTCTCAACAGAAACCGGCTCCGTGTCGGCAGTAACTTGCCTGCCGGCAATTGTTGAATTATAAACATCAACAATAAAAGGCAAATCGGTTAATGTGGCATCTTGATAAGTAATCATAGCTTTTGTTATAAGTGATTAAAGTAATTTTATTGTAGTTTTATTATTTGTTTTAGGCAATAAAAGATATTTTTTCAACAAAGAAGATAAAAGCCAATCGTTTGTTATTTTATCAAATAATATTAGGATAATATTGTTTAATAATACTGGATGCTGACCAAATGGGTTGTTATCATCCTACCAAAACCCTTGCCAACCCTTTTTTTTAACAATAAATTAAAGTAAATAAAAACAAATAGTTAAAATGATGCCTAATAAAAGGGTTTTTGAGGATAAAAATCTTATTTGCCTTTTATTAAACAACGTTTATAGTATATTCGATTCTGTTTACCGCCGTGTAGGCGGTTTAGAAACGCGGTACACCGCAGGCGGTAAATTCGTTTTTGTTTACCGCCGTGTAGGCGGTTTAGAAAAACCTAAAAAAATACCTCGGTGAACTCAATAAGTTTACCGCCGTGTAGGCGGTTTAGAAATGTTAACATTACGCCCGTTTTTGCTGTTAACAGTTTACCGCCGTGTAGGCGGTTTAAATATTTTTCTTTATTGTTATATAGACCATGCCTGCCTGCTAATATATAACCATATTTCGCTAATTAAAAAATTAAATAAAATCAATGGTTTTTCTGAACGATTTTTATGTGTAAAATGGACTAATTTTTATATTTATTTTTGTTAGTTAACTCATATTATTTTTAAGTCAATTCATCTTCTCTTTAAATTAGAAAACATAAAATATTGTAATGTTAAATAAATATGTTAATGTGCTTTATGTTGCTTTTTATCTATAAAAGCAATATTTTTTTGTTAAAAATTTTATACAGAAAGTTAAAATAGTCAGTAGAAAGTTATTACGTATTTTTGAAAAAAGCTTTTAATTAAATTTGATGATAGAGGTGAAATTTTTATTAGTATGATTTTATACCATTAAAACAACATAAAGTCGATTTTATACAATATGTTATGCTGTTTTAATGGGACATATTTAATATAATGCGTAAAAATAGCAATTTTGAGTGGCTTAATTACCTATATTATTTATCACTATTGATGAATGCATTTACTGTAACATTTTGTGATTTATTGAATTTAGAATTATCAATTAAGTTAGCATAATCAACCATACCACTAGTTAGGAAAAGATCTAAAAACCAACCAATTCCAAAAACTCCACAAGTAAATAACCAAACAAAACCTGTTATCCACTTACCACAATACATACGATGGATACCCATAAAACCAAAAAGAACTACAATAAATAAGCAATACCTTTGTTTCGCATGACTTCTCTCCATTTAGAAAAACAAATTGTATACGATAATAAATCGAATAACAATATATTATTCATATAGTAACCTTCATAAGAGGGTGTTGGCTAAATTCAATAATAGCTCAATAACGTTAATGAAAAATGGCGTTTTTTCGATGATACCTATATGTATAGGTAGAAAGGGTGAGCTAATTTTTCTCTTTTTTATAACTCGATAATAACGCGCCCACGGGTGATATCACAGAGAGTTTTTTGTAATAATTGGGACTTGTCTTGTGTTATTCCTATAGCTACTTTGACACCTTCGGCATCAAAATCTTGTTGTTCAATCAAGGCCCCAAGTTCTTTTAGGCGATTTTCAATAATTGACCATTCGCTATAATAACAGTGAAATTGAAGCGTAATACGGGCAATGAGTTCAATAAGTTCGCCTTGTTGTAAGCAGTGACTGGCTGCACCGCCATAGGCTCGCATTAACCCACCAGTACCTAGTTTTATTCCGCCAAAGTAGCGAGTTACAACAACCACAATTTGATCGCAATCTTGTCCTTCAATAGCTGAAAGGATAGGGCGCCCAGCGGTGCTTGTCGGTTCACCATCATCATTAAAACGGTATTGCTGCCCAATTTTCCAAGCCCAACAGTTATGTGTTGCATTGAGATCGCTTATTTGATTAATAAAATCGGTTGCTTGCTCGGCCGAGGTAACTGGTGCAGCATTAACAATAAAACGGCTTTTTTTGATTTCTTCTGTTAAGTTGATTGGATTTACTAATGTATATGGCATATTAATTTGTTACAATTGGTTCATTGCGGTTAATCATACTCAACAGATTTAAAATGTCTATCAATTTACAACAATTAAAACAAATTCAACAGACGTTAGCCAAGCAAATTAAATTAACAGATGCGTTTAATCAATCCGTTAAATTTATTGGTGGAACCGATGTGGGCTTTGAAAATGGTGGTGATATTACCCGAGCGGCTATTGTTATTCTTACTTATCCAGATTTTAATGTTGTGGAATATCATATCGCTCGAATAAAGACGCAATTTCCTTATATTCCTGGTTATTTATCTTTTCGTGAATATCCTGCGCTTATTGAGGCATGGCAACAAATAACACAGAAACCGGATTTATTGTTAGTTGATGGACAGGGTTTTGCTCATCCTCGACGTTTAGGTATTGCAAGTCATTTAGGTTTATTACTAGATATGCCAACAATTGGTGTAGCTAAAAAAAGATTATGTGGTCAGTTTGAGTCATTGTCAAAACGGGCTGGTAGTGTAACACCATTGCAAGATCAGCAAGAACAAATTGGCTGGGTATTGTGTAGTAAAGATAATTGTAATCCTTTATTTATTTCGGCTGGTCATCGAATAAGTCAAGATAGTGCATTAAAATGGGTAAATTTATGTTTACGAGGTTATCGATTACCTGAACCTACTCGTTGGGCTGATGCGATTGCATCAAATAAACCACTGTTTAAGAAATTTAATCATGATAGCTAGCCACCAAACACCTTTGAGAAAAGACGGTTTTACCTTTAAACGTTTTTTTGTTGCACACAATAAAAGCCCAATGAAAGTTACAACTGACAGTTGTTTATTAGGGGCATGGGTTCCCATTGATGTTATTCCACAAAAAGTGTTAGATATTGGTACGGGGTGTGGTGTAATTGCATTGATGTTGGCTCAACGGTTAGAAAATACGCATTGCAAGATTGACGCAATTGATATTGATCATCATGCTATTGCACAATGTAATGAAAATAGCAAACAAGCCTCATTTTATTCTATTTGCGCCAAGCATGCAGATATTAATCAATTTCGGCTTGATCAACCGGCTTGTTATGATTTAATTGTAAGCAATCCACCTTATTTTGAATCGGCTGTAGATTGCCGAGATATACAAAGGCAATTAGCTCGTTATACCGAGAGTTTGAACTATCAGCAATTGATTAATGCTGTTAAACGATTATTAACACCAAAAGGGCAATTTTGCTTAGTTTTGCCTTATCATCTATCAAATCATTTTAGATTTTTGTGTGAATCAAATTTTTTATATTTAACTCAAGTGATGAATGTTAGGTATTCGAGTAAAAAAGATTTTTCGTTGGCGTTGATGGCTTTTTCATTAAGCCGAGCTGATTTGATCATTGAGGATCAACTTTGTATGCGAGATGATGATGGGTGCTATTCGCAATCATTTAGGCAGTTGTTAGCTGATTTCTACCTATTTCGAAAATAGCACCCAGATGTCATCTCCATGGCCATTTAATTTGGTAATATATAAAAATAGACAATGGCAATTAGCGCAAGTGTGATGATGAAAAAGGCATACACTTTGTCGTGAAAGTAACTAAATACGGGTAAAGAGCGTTGCTTTCTAGCATAGAGGTAAAAAAATAGCCCTATACTATAAAGTATCATCGACAGTAATAAGTAAGATATACCGCCAGCATAAATTAGCCATACCCCATAAGTCGATCCAAATGCACCTATTATGATTAAATAGACTTTACGCCTTTGTATAGCTAATTTGAAAACAAAAAGTGCTGCAAGTAAATAAGGGATGAGCACCATTGAGGTTGATAGCTGGATTAAGGTATTATAGCCCGATTGGTAAAAGTGAGAAAGAATCAGCAAAATTGTTATGAAGCTCGTTGTTAACCATAATGCGTTAGCAGGCGTGCCGGTTTTATTAAGCTTGCCAAAGCATTTTGGCACGGTGTGCTGGTTGCCCTGACCACTTAAAAATAGCATTTCAGCTGCTAGCATTAACCACGATAATAATCCACCACTAACCGATACAATTAAACCAATATTAATTAGGGTTGCTCCCCAGCTACCAATGACACGTTCAATCACTAAAGCCATTGATGGGTTTTTCATTTGGGCAAGTTCTTGTTGTGGCACAATACCAAGAGATAATACTGATACGCAAACAAGCAATAGGCTAGTAATGGCAAAGCCAAAAAAGGTTGCACGGCTAATACTGATGATATTTTTGGCTCTTGCCGCATAAACCGTTGCGCTTTCAATGCCCAAATAAACCCATACGGTGTAGAGCATGGTGTTTTCAACTTGTTTTATCATTGAGCCTAACTGAGGTGTTCCCCAAAAGTCCATTTTGAATGTCGAAATTTTAAATGCAAGGCTAATACAAACGATAAATAAACTGATGGGGACAATTTTAGCCAGTGTAACAAGGCAGTTTAATAAAAAAGCTCGATATATTCCTTTTAGTACAAAATAATGTACTATCCATAATAATAAAATAGCAGTAAAAACAGCTGGCAACGTAGTGCCGTGACCAAAGAAGCTTAAGCAATCAAAAGATCCTAATGCACTAAATAAAATAACTAAGTAACTGGTGCACGACATCCATGCTGATATCCAATAACCCCATGCGGCATTAAAACCGATATAGTCACCAAAGCCTTCTCGCACATAGCCGTATAAACCATCGTTGATTTTGTAAAATCGAATCGATAAATACTGGAATATGCGTGTTAACATTAGCATGCCAAATAGGGTTATTATCCATGCGATTAAAATAGCTCCAGTCCCAGCCCCTTCGGCCATATTTTGTGGTAGGCTAAAAATCCCACTTCCTACAATGCTACCCACCACCAACAGTGTAAGGGGGAGTGTGCCTAGTTTTTTTCTTACTGGTGTATTCATCTTGTCGTCTTATTATGTGATTTTAGGTTTAATTAATATTGATAGATTAGAATCGTAACGACATGCAACTTACCCCTCCATCAATTTTTTGATATTCCGAGGTATCCACTTCAATAACCTGATAACCTAGTTGCTCAATTTTAGCTTTAGTTATTCGATAGCCAGCAGGCATAATTACCCGATCATTTACCCAGATGCAGTTAGCGGCATAACTTTCTTGTTCTGGGATCTCAATAATATTAAATTTCTGAAATTCAGGTTTAGTGATAAATTCGCCTGCTGCTAGTAAGTTATTATTTTCTAAATAAGCTAAACCTGTTTTTAGATGGAGCACTTTTTCGAGTTCAACAACCGAGCCGGTTAATCCGTATTTTTCTAAAATAGCGATCATTTGATTAGCGCCAACTTGATTGGTTCTTGCTGATAAACCAATGTAATAGTGGTCTTCCACCATCATAATATCACCTGCTTCAACGGTACCTGGTGCGGTAATTTGTTCAACTTTATTAGGATAAAACCGCTCAATTGTACTTGATATGATTTCAGTTTCTGCTCGGCGACTTTCAGCACCTGGTCTTGTAATAATGGCACAATGTGGTGTGCAAAGCACTGTGTCTTCAACAAATACCGAATCAGGAAAGCGCTCATCGGGAGGCAAAATGGTAATATCAACATCACAATGCTGTAGTGCACGAATATAATTGTTATGCTGCTCTAGAGCTTTTTGATAATCAGGCTTACCTAAATTTGATGAGGTTAAACCATCAATAAGAGATTTGGCAGGTGTTCTTGCAATAATATGGTTAAATTTTTTCATTTCATCCCCCTTTAAATCAATTGATTAATTATGCTTTATTATTGAATAATAATTCACTTTTAAAACCTTATCAAGTAGAAAAGTGTATTTATATTCATTTTTTAAATATTTATTGTTAATGTCTTATTTTAATTGAAAATTTGAATTTAAATGAAATGAAAGGAAGAAATGCATATTTATTATTTTGTATGCGGCAAAATTAACTAATTATTTTTATTTAAGAAAGAACAAGAGGTAACGGCATTTAAAATGAAAAAAGGGCACCAAATGTGCCCTTAATGATAATTCTTATTCACCATCAAAATTAACTAAAGTAAAGCAATCAATCCCCATATGAGCTAATTTTGTTTCCCCCCCTAAATCAGGTAGATTTATTACAAATGCAGCATTTTCGGCAATACCCCCTGCCTTACGAATTAAATTAGCCGTTGCAGCTATTGTTCCACCTGTAGCCAGTAAATCATCAACAATGAGTACACGTTCACCGGGTTTAATGGCATCAGTGTGGATTTCTAAAGTATCTGTACCATACTCAAGTTGATATTCTTCTTTAAATACGTGACGAGGTAATTTGTTAGGCTTACGAACGGGAATAAAGCCAACCCCCAGTGCTAGCGCAATTGGTGCTGCAAAAATAAAGCCTCGAGCTTCTGTGCCAACGACTTTATCAATTTTTTTATTACGATAATGATCAATTAATAACTCAACAGTGGTTTTAAATGCAATAGGATCAGCAAGTAAACTGGTGATATCGCGAAATAATACCCCTTCTTTTGGGTAATTGGGAATGGTAAGAATACTGTCTTTAATTAATGAAAGTTTTTGTTGTAACTGATTCATTTAAATGCTCTCTAAGTCTTTTCTATAAGAGTTGCCAATGTTTCATTATATACCTGCAATCTTTTTTGTTGCAATAACGAAACCATAATATCATACTGAAATCTAGCCATACTTATAACTTAATATATTAATATCATAAGTATGTAAGCCATCAATAGTTAAGTTAATATATATAGTAAAAAATGCTTTGTAAGCTCTTTCAATTTTCACAAATAAATACAATATGTAGGTAGTTTAATTTGAAAAAAGAAGATAATTGAATAAAGTTCATAAAAAAGCACTAAGAAATTTATAAAACCACTTATCATTATAGCGTTTTTCGTTGGAAGTTTGGATATTAAATGCATATGACTTACTAGATATTTAAATCTTGATTCTGTTAACAAAACACCTTACCCGTTAATGATATTTGTTGATTAAAGTGTTTGTTTAACTTTCATATAAAGGCGAAACGTTTAATGATTTAGTCACAAAACTATGAACTGATAGTGCTTTAAGCTTTGATTGAATCGCTAAAGCTTGTTGTTTAGATTCGCATTGTGTAAAAACACATGCTCCAGTGCCAGTTAATCGAGTTGTGCCATATTGTGAAAGATAAGTAATAATATTATCTACCTTTGGATAACGTTTTCGAACGACATTTTCACAATCATTTTTAAATTCGCTAAACGGTAAAGAAAGCAAATTAGTTATATTTTGGATAGGCGTATCACGGGTTAATTCAGGATCATTAAATACTTTAACTGTAGATATTTCAATATTAGGATAAGCAACTAGATACCAATATTCAGGAATATCTATAGGGGAAAATTGATCGCCAATCCCCTCAGCAAACGCAGCATGTCCATAAATAAAAATGGGCACATCAGCGCCAATTGTGCGGCCAATTTTAATTAATTCATCCAGTGATAAATTTAATTGCCATAACTGATTAAGCGCAACTAATACCGTTGCGGCATTAGATGAGGCACCGCCAAGACCACCACCCATTGGAATCTTTTTATCAATGACAATGTCTACTCCTAGTTTTGTTAGTTTGACATAAGATTTTAATCGTTCTGCGGCAATTATGATTAGATTTTTATCATCTGGAATATTTGCAAATGATGTCAATAGGTTAACTTGATCATCTTGGCGGAGGGTAAATGATAAGTTATCACAGTAATCAATAAATTGAAATAATGTCTGTAAATTATGGTAATTATCAGCACGACGACCAGTAATATACAAAAATAAATTTAATTTAGCTGGCGATAACCATTGTTTCATAATTATTACCCGTTATCGCAAAACCCAGTTACTAATTTTTAAGCGGATAACTTCATCATCATGTGTAAGCTCAATCGCTGCAGGTAAGTCAATCTTTTTATTTTTATAGGTGTAAGTCACATAACTTGGAATTTTTAATGTCCATTTGTTATTATTTTGCATAAATACAGTTGAAGTTAATCGCCCAGCATTATCTATTTTGTCTGTATTTACGTTGTCTGAAAATCCTTTTAACCAATTATGTAAAGAATTCAGCGGGATGTTTACATTAGATATTTTTTTCATAAGATTTTCAATATTGACATCTTGATAGCTTCCACCATTTTGATCAACCAATAGAACATTGTCAGGCTCCACTCTTAACGTCAAAATGTTGGTACCAACAGGTGTAGTTAATTTGACTTCGTAATTATCTGTTGACTGTTGGGTAATTAAAAATCGACCATAATTTCGAGATTTATCGCTTATATGAGCAATACTGCCTTTAACTTGGAACGCATTTATTTGCTTGAGATTTTGTTGATGTGCTTGCCATTGTTGCTCAGCTGATGCCGTATTTTGTGATTTAGTTGCTTGGCATGCGGTGATAAGTAAAAGCAGCATGATAATAAAAGCATATTTAATTTTAGACATGAAATAACTCTTTAGTTGTTAGTTTCAAAGACTGCAATATTATAACTGATAATTGTCCGAATAAGAAAAAGAACCTTTGTGGTTTTTTATGTATAATACAGATTTTAAAGAAACGCTTAATAAAATAATTATACCTAACAGAACCTACAAAAAGAAGCGATGCAATGTCAATTACAATTTTTGGTGTTAATCATAAAACTGCGCCAGTCGCTTTAAGAGAAAAGCTTGCTTTTCCTACTGAGATTGTCGATAAAGCGCTATACAGCCTATACCAGCACCCTTTGGTTGAAGGGTGTGCTATTTTATCTACCTGTAATCGAACAGAAATTTATCTTAGTTATGAACATCCAACTGACTATCTAAGATTAAAACAATCTGTCGAAAGTTGGTTAGGGCAATTTCATCATATTGATATTAATCTTTATCAAGATTCATTTTATTGGCATGATGGACAAGGTGCTGTTGAACATTTAATGGCGGTGGCAAGCGGTTTAGACTCTATGATCATTGGTGAGCCACAAATTTTAGGGCAAGTTAAACAAGCATACCATTTTGCTCAACAACAAGCTTGTTTGTCTGTTCAATTAAAAAAGCTTTTTCAAACTACATTTCATGTAGCCAAAATGGTTCGTAGTGAAACCAATATTGGTGCAAATACTGCATCTGTCGCTTATGCTTCTTGTTTAATTGCTCGTCATCTTTTTGTTGATACGTCAAGTTTAAATATTATGCTTGTTGGGGCAGGGGAAACGATAGAGCTTATTTCTCGTTACTTAAAGCCACATGGGTTTAATCAAGTTATTATTGCTAATCGAACTCGCGAAAAAGCATTGAAACTGGCTTCTGATATTGATGCAGAAATCATTTCATTGCCTGATATTGCTAACCGACTTAAGGATGTTGATATTGTGATTAGTTCAACAGCGAGCCCCCTACCTATTATTGGTAAAGGTATGGTTGAACGAACCTTGCGGGCTAGAAATTATCGTCAAATGCTATTTATTGACTTAGCGGTTCCTCGTGATGTTGAAGAAGAAGTTAATCAACTTGATAATGTACACCTCTATACTATTGATGATTTACAAAAAACAGTTGAAAGTAATTTAGAGCAACGAGCCATTGCCGCTAAAGAGGCGCAATACCTTATTCAAGAGCAAGCAGAACATTTTATAAGTTGGCTTAAGGCTAGATATGCGGTTGCTTATGTTAAGCAGTATCGTAGTAATGCCGAAAGTATTAAACGTGAGCTACAAATAAAAGCTTTAAATGCGATCAAACAAGGTGCCAATATTGATGATGTTTTTGCTGAGTTTTCACATCGTTTAACCAATAAATTAATTCATGCACCAACGCAAACATTACTCCATGCTGCGAGACACGATTGCGATGGCTGTTTTAAAGTGCTGAGTAAAGGGTTAGGGTTAAAAGAACATTAGTAAATTTCGGTGTCGCCTAAAGGGGGAAATGATAAGTTGGATCAAATAGAATTTTTTGATATTCCAAGTCCTTGTAAGCGTGTTTGTCAAATAGATAAACAAGGTTATTGTATTACCTGTTATCGTTCCAGAGAAGAAAGATTTAAATGGTTAACCTTTAGTAGAAGTTTTACGCTTGTGTAAACAGCGGGCGTTAAGACGTCGTTATCTATTATCACAACCGCAACACCAGCATCAGCAATTAAATCCAGTTACATCACAAATTGAGCTCAATTTCTAAGATAAATGTATCTATTTTTAATGCTATCTTGTATTCTTGTTTAACTAGGTGTAGGATTTTTACCGAGATAAGGCAGGCAATTATTTAACTACCTTTTTAATCTAATTGGAATCTAAAACATGAAAATGTGTATTGCCTGTGGCATGCCAATGACCGTAATTAGTGACTATCCGCTACTTGATATGTCTAAAAGTTATTGTAAGCATTGTGCTCATAAAGACGGCACAATGAAAACATTTGACGAAAAATGGCATGAAGTTGCATTACAATATGCCAATAATCACAATGTAGATAAAGCCGTAGCTAAACAAACAGCTTATATTATTCTTAAAAAATTACCTGCTTGGAAACGTAAGTGGTAGCTTGTTTTTTAGGCAAATGAAATGCCTTACAGCTAATATCTGTTGGCAGATATAGTAAAGCTCAGTATAATGCCCACGTTTACTTGTTTTCACGTTTAGTGCCAGTGTGGCGAAATTGGTAGACGCAGCGGATTCAAAATCCGCCGCCCTTAAAAGCGTGTCGGTTCGAGTCCGACCACTGGCACCAATAAAATCAATATTTCATCTTAACTTTTCTTCTGTTGTAAATTATCAAAAAATAATAAGTGGCGGTAAAATGGCTGTTGATTTAGATAAATAAAAAGCAACTCCGCACATTGAAGCGCATGCAATAAATCTATCAATATTATTGTAAGGCTCGCACGGCAAAGCATCATGTGTCTTAGCTGTTAAATTAACTATGATTGTGCAGCGAATTTTAGCCCCATCTTTTTTTGTAGCCAGCCTATAAGCCGATCTATCGCAATTGTAATAGACAGCGATAGATACGCCATTGAGAGCCATTCTTTAAATGTAATGTGAGAATTTAAAACCTTTCATAATATTAATCTGTTAAGTAATTCTGGAATCAGTGTTCAGTTGAGCTATGCCTTAACTCTGGATACATGACACAATGTCGTGCGCCACTGGTTAACTATTATTTTTACTTTTTTAATTTTTCTTTTAAAAGTTTTAATCTTTCAAATATCGCAACTTTTTGAGAGCCGTAAGTAACAGCTAGTTCTTTTAATAATGCCTCTCTTCTTCTGTCAAGTACGCGCTGGGCAGGCCGCAGTCATCCTGCGTTCCGCGATCGGTACGCCTGTTAGTTTTTTGTTGCTTTTCTCTATTCATTATTCAGCGTATCATCTGTAGAAATGTAGCAATCGTCATCCGTTTTCGATTGATAACGATATACATTAATTTTTTT
This sequence comes from Gilliamella sp. Nev6-6, assembly GCF_001690605.1. Classification (NCBI taxonomy): domain Bacteria; kingdom Pseudomonadati; phylum Pseudomonadota; class Gammaproteobacteria; order Orbales; family Orbaceae; genus Gilliamella; species Gilliamella sp. Nev6-6. The sequence continues at coordinate 21,231 of NZ_LZHP01000054.1, forward strand.
ACTGTTACAAGTCATTAATAAAAGATGTTTGTTATCATAATGTTGATGATACAGTTGCCAAAAAGCTACTTTTGCTATTTCAAAATTAGCGGTATTTGTCCTTGTTTCTAAAAGAATTTCACTACCACCTCTTCTTTGCCTTAATACGTAAACTCTGTATGTTTTTAAATCCTTAGGTACTGTCACACTCTCCCCCCTTAAATCGTCGTAAAGTTCTGTTGTTGTGCTGTATTTGTGAACAAGCAGAGCTTGCGTATTGATTCCTTGTTGTTTGTATAATTTTTCTGTCAATGGACTTATTTCAAAAAAAGAGGGCGGGTTATATTTTCCCCAGAGCTCTAGCAAAAATAACTCGTCTCATAATTTACAAAAATCTCTATTGATTCGGCAATATGCAACTCGTTTATTTTTCAATTCAATAAAGTTGTTGTTCTCCGACTGATACCTCTATTATAGCACGTAGTAACATCAATTATATTTGAATATAAATTATTTTCGAAATGCCGGCTTATTTCGAACTTAAATAGACTGCGTAGCTTATTATTTCGTTCCTTTAATGTCTTTTGCTAGATTGCCGTTAAAACCACGGCAACCCTCAATAGAGAGAGCGACCATATTACTCAAAAACGTTTCTCTGCTTGTTTTACCCACTTTACTGGTTTTTTTGCGGATCGGGAACTCGTCTCTTTGAATTTTGTTTTTAACTGTCGCAGGTATACCCGTCAGTTCAGCAAATTTTTGTGTAGTAACAAAAGGAACTTGTGGGGCTATTGCAATTTTTGGAATTATGGTTAATAATCCTATATTTAAACTTATTGATGTTTATTGGTGCTTGCTTTCCTTCCGTTTTGTTATGTTTTTGGGATTGCCATAGCACATTGTTGTGTTTCAATAACAATTTGTTAATATTTTTGAGGTTATAAATAGAATATGATTCAAATATTCGAAATATTATTGAATGCATCATGATTGCTTATGAAAAAACAATAGAAGGAATTGCAGATCTAATGAATGCCTCAGCGAGCGTAATAGGGAACAGAATCCACAGGTGTGTGTTTTCACATGATCTTGTCTTGAGTTGTATTGTGGATACAGGAATAAATCCTCAATGGCTTTGTACGGGCGAGGGCGCTCCGACATTGACCGCATCAAAATAGAAAAAATCAATTGGTGTTACAAATGAAGCATTAGAAAAATTAGAACGTGTTGCAACACGAAAAAGCCGTGGTGCTATTATTGATAAAGAATCTAATGTATTAAAGACTAAATTGATTTGATAGGAAATAAATAATGTCTACAAAAAAATCTAAGATCACAGTGAAAAAGGTTTTTATTTTTAGTTTAATAATTTTTGCCACCTATATCATTACTTTTCCTAAAGACGATTCACCACCTAATTCAATTATGGTTACTTTAGGTGGTGTTTCTCTTTGTTCACTTGCTATTTGTGGTTTAATTTTGTTAGGCCGAGCAATCTTCGGACAAGGCAACAGAAATGGACGAATTGAAAAATGTAGGGCTTGTTGTTGTACTAAAAAAGCTTCAGTTCAAACTGCTTCACATAACAATTCAAACTATACCGATAATAATGAATACGAACAGAAAGAACAAGATTTTGAAAAATTTAAAAATAGCTTAACCACAATTTGGAGTTCAGGCTTATTTTCAATTTCATTTGAATATTCCGATGGCAAAAGAGAATTATTATTAGATAAAGTGCAAATAAACTCATATAACGAAGTTTATTTTTCTGGTTACTGTTTTGACAGCAACGATCAACGTACATTTAAAACAGACTGCTTGGAATCTTATATTGAATATGCAGAAAAAGAATACAGCCCACGCCGCTTTTTAACCGAAGCCCTTGGGTTGGATTTAGAGTATGTTAAAGAGTTGAAAGTTTAATTAAAAACTAGCTTTATTCTATAGCTGGAAAACTTGAAAGAAAAGGGTGCGATTACTGATGATGAATATCAGCTATTGCAAGGTAGTATCTTAAAGACAAACTAACTTTAATCATCGAAAAAGGGAAAAAATGATTGATTATAAAACAGCAACAAAACAGCAACTATTAGCAGAATTTGAACGATTAAAAAAGCTATCTAAAGATAGTGGTTTTTTTACTAAAAAGGAGTTTTTGCATTTTCCAGAAATTGCAATGCCTGATGAAACGCCTATCGCAATATCGTCTGGACACATGGATGGCAAAACGTGGTTAATTATATTAACAAATCACCGAGTGATTTTTTTAGATAAAGGTATGTTTTTTGGTTTAAAACAAATAGCGATAAACCTAAGCCACATCTCATCTGTTGGCGGACAAACAAAAATATTATTTGGTCAAATTGTAATAGCGGCAGACGGGCATACGTACACAGTCGAAAATGTAGATAAAGATAATGTAATTCCGTTTACAAACATGGTTAAAGAAGCAATGGAAGCCGTAAAACAAAATGGAACTAACACCCAGCAAATACAACAACAAAACGCAAATAACGACCCGTACGAGAGATTAGAAAAATTAGCAACATTGAAAGAAAAAGGTATCATCACAGAAGAAGAGTTTCAAGCGCAAAAAGCAAAAATCTTGGGGTGATTTAGTACACGGCTAGACACGAGGGTTTAGCTTTATATTAGAATTGCGTGCAACTGCACCCTGCCCACTAATCTCGTAAAGTACACTTAAATGGGGTATGAGCAATTATGGCAGGGTCTTCAAAAACTAGACACGGTTTATAATTTTTATTAGAATTGTTCGCAACATGCGTTGTGTAGGTGCAAACCGGTCGGCGATACGTATAGGGCTTTCTACTTATATCGTAAAAATCAATCAATTACTGCTGTGCTTATTTAATTATAGATAGTGTTACATGATTTTATACTCATCATCCTCATTTTAAATTTGTGACAAATGGTATAAAAAATTTATAGTTAAATGATTTTTATACCATTTACGGTAATATTCTCTTCCCTTTTACATGCTTATAAAAATTAATGCGGTGAAAAAACGAACTATTCTTTATTGTCAGTTTACCACATAGCGTTGGTGGGTTGTTTTGATTCGGGTAGTCTTTTGGAAACAATCATCGAATCATCCTGTAACCAAACCCACCGCCTAAATTCGCCGAGATTAAAAAAATACGATACCAAATATCTAGTTAGATACGATTGTTTGTGAGAAAGGTCGAGTATTTTTAGAAAATCAGTTAAATGATTGGAATAAATTTTTTACTTTAATAGGTAAAGATTTAGACTCATTATATAAACAGTTAACATCTAGTAAAACTTTCCAAACAAAACATAATATAATGAAAGAATGTTCAAGATAAAAAGATCCACTTCTAAGTTATCATGGGGCGACAAGAGCGTTTGAACAAGCATTTGATGAAACTAGAAAAATCAATTCTTTTGTTGCTGATTAAGTGTATTAACGATATCGTTATTTAGTTTTATTAATATAAAGTTTAGTTAGGCATAAAAAGCTATGTTTTGAAACATAGCTTTTTTTATATATTCAATATATATTGAAAAAACGGGCTTAAGCCCGTTTGGAAAATGGATAAGTAGTTGTAAAATATTGCTACGGGATGATAGTTATTTTCTGCCCACCTTTGGATACAGCTTGAATATCACGATCATACATTGCTTCACCGAATGCAGGTGGAATACTATAAGTGCCCACATTAGTTGCTTTGATTTGATAAGTGAATTTTTGTATTTTACTATTATAAGTTTCTCCATAAATAATAACACGATCTTCACGTACATCGGTATATTCAGGATACCAAGTACCAGTTTTTGTAGCAATTGGTGAAACCCAGTTATAACCACTGTATTCATGGTTGTCATATTCCTCATATTCTTCATATTCCTCACTGGCATCTTCCTGATTAGATATAGGTTGTTGTACAACTTCAAAGCCGCCAGGTAGCAAATCAACAATTGCTATATTCGTTATTCCATCATCTGATACCGCACGGAGTTGAATCGTCACGTTGATTTTATCGCCCAGCTTAACTTGTTCAACGGATTTGCCCTCAAGGTCTGTGAATTCACGATAGATTTCAAGACCGCGTTTAATTGGTTCTTTAGGCGGTGTTGTGTCATAACCTTGCTCTGAAAGCATGTACCAAGCAGGTAAATCTGATTTATTTGTTACATTGATTTTAGTATCTTGAGCATCAAATTTACCTTTGGCTAGAATTCCATTTAAATTCGCAATGATTTTTTGTTTTTCTCCTTCTTTAGGTATTGCACTAATTTGGATAGCATCATTAGATAAATTAGATTTATCAATACTTGACGAATAACTACTCAAAGCAAGGATAGTCATTGCAGCGGATTGAGTTGTGTATTTTTGTTTGTTAAGCATGATAACCATATTTTCAAGTGCTTGAGCTGGAATCATTTTTGCCTTTTCAGGAAAATGTTTGCTAATTAAATAGATCCTTCCTGCATCAACAACTAGTGGGTCATAATATTTGTTTGTCCACCAAGCATGATCGTATGCTGTTTCTAGTTGTTGCCAAATTGGTTTAAGTAATTTATTGGCTTCTTTATCCATTTTTAGCATTTTATATGATGAGGCTAAATACATTGCTATGATATCTTTTTTCCATTGCGTATTTGAATTTCTATTTAGATCTGCAATTATAGATGCTAAATAACTTGTAGTTACTTGATTTTGGCGTGTTAATAGATAGATTGCATGAGATCGAATTTTAAAGCCATAATTGTCATAGTAACTAGAGTTAGCAATTTTCTGTAAATATTTATTTGCATTGTTTAGCATTTTTTCTGGAACTTTATATCCCATTTCTTTAGCTTCAAGCATAAAGTTTACTGCATATAATGTAATAAATGGATCAACATTATTCGTTGAGTACCACAAGCCAATTGCTCCCTCACTATTTTGGCGAGATTGAAGTACTTGAAATAATTCTGATAAAGGTGTTAGCCCCTGTTTCGAAATCAAATCAAAATCGCGATATTTGCCAGCTATCAAAATAGGCGTTGCTCTACTGACAATTTGTTCAGAGCAGTAGTGTGGGTAATCTTGTAAATAGGTGCTTAAACCTTTGCTTAGTATAAATGGTGAATAAGAAGCAGCAGCTTCACGTCTACTTAAGTTGCCATACATATCTCTAAAACCGCTAAAGACTTCATTCTTACTTGCCATTCTTCCCATTTTAGTAATTAACCTATACTCAGTTAACGGCCTTATTGAAAGACTAACATCACGATTAATTGTAATATCATTGTAATTAGCTGAAAAATGAAGATCTGCATTTCCTAAATTATCGGTTGCTTTAAAGTTAAATTTCAAAACACCATCTTTACCATTAGCCAGCTCAATTGTTTTTTGGTTATCTCCATTAATTGATAAATTTGGTGATGTTGAAACCTTAACATTGATTGGAATGACTTTGTCGCCGATTTTTTCTATCAAATTAGTTACATTAAGTGTAACTTCAAATTCATCATTTGGTGCAGCAAAATATGGGGCGTTAGGTTGTAAAACAATATCATTATGTACAGTTGTTGACATTTGGTTATGCCCCATTGTTTTATCGCCAACCGATACAGCCATGATACGAATTTTACCATTAAAATAATCCGGCACTTTATATTCAACCGTTTTATCACCATCTATGTCAATAATACCTGACCAATAGGCAACAGGCTCATCTATTTTTCGTTTAAACGGATTTAAATGATTTGATAATACATCATCATTATCTCCATCACCTCCAGGAGCGGAAGCCGTTATTAAATGACGAAATTCTGGCAATATAAGATCTAATATTTGCGATGTACTTACCGATAATGCTTTCTTGCGTAAGAAGCTGTTTAATGGATCTTTAAGTTTATAATTTGCAACCTGTAAAATGCCTTCATCTATAGCAAAGATAACCGCTTTTTGAGGCGTATTAGTATGTAAAGTAATTGGCAGTGTTTCTCCTGTTTTTATAAGTGAGGGTGCTTGTAAAACGATTTTATCGTTAAATTGTTCATTTGAAATTTTAAATGGTATAACGCCGTAACTAAGTGGACTCATAAAAATTTCATCTGAATTTGGGTCACGAATAAATTGGACATTAATATACCCGTTACCACCAATATTTTTAGGGAGTTTTATTTTTTGTACCGAGCTTGTTGTGTCAGTATGGAACCACTTCCAAGTGTAAACTTTGTCACGCTCAATAGTAATAATACCGCTGCCTACATATGGTGCAGTGATTGACACTTCTATTTCATCACCTGGCTTATATTCAGCTTCTTTAATTTTTAGCGCTAGTTCGGCATTACGATCTAAATTGCGAGTAACATTAGCTGTACCAACAATTGCATATTTTCCTTGGTAAAGTAAATTATCCTCTTTATCTTTGATTTGAATAATATAATTGCCTGGATTTTTGCTATCTAATTGATAACGGGTTTTATCTTGATTGATCTTAAATGATTGTTCTGAGATGACTGATTCTTTACGACGGGACTCATATTTATAAAGACCAGAAGCTTGTTTGACTAAAATCGATAAATAAGTTTCTTCAAGTAAAACCAGTTTTAAGTCTGCTAGTTCTATTTTATCTAAAGCTGGATTAATTGCGATAAAATCAATATGGCGAACAGAATCTTTGTTAATGTATCTTAAATTACCGTCAGCTTTGGCTCCGACTAAATAATCACTCGCAGATATAAAAGCACTTGCAGTAGCAGCAACGCTGCGGCCACTTTCTGGTTCAAAGACATCCGTTAACATTCTTAGTGTATAGTTACCCTCAAAGCTTTCCATATTATCATTGAGGTTAATTTTGACTAGGCCATTTTCGTCTGTTTTTTCTTCATCTAACTCAACTTTAAAACTAGTCCTCTGGCTAGAAATATTTTGATAAAAATAGTAATCTTCATATTTTTTAAAATAAGGAGAAGATGGTTCTAGAATTAATGTATTTGTTACTCGACGATTAGCTGCATCTGTACCAATTAGATTTTTGGCTTTAATTTCAGCTTGGATATTTTCAGGTTTTAACCAACCATCTTTTATTTCTGGTAACAACTTAAGCGATACGGTTGTTTTATCTGGCTCAAACTCACGAATGACAATGGAGCTAGAACCTAATAGTATACGAGAATCTTCATCATCCCCGTCATTGTCATTTTTTAAGTATAAATTAATATACCAATTACCAGTAGGCGATTCATAACTGGTTTTATAGCTAAGTTCATTAAATCCTGATTTGTCCAGTACAATTGGTTTTTTTAGTACTAAATTGGATTTTGGATCGTAAATTTCCGCTTCTACAGAAACTCCCGCCAATGAATTAGTCCATTTTTGTGCCCTTACGATAGTACCGATATGAAGTGTGTCACCAGGGCGATAAACTCCTCGATCTGAAAAGATATGAGCTCGTAATTCTCCTCCTTCGATAGTTTCACGAATACCGCCGATATCAAAACGAGATAGATTTAAATTCCTTTCATAACTTTTAATTGGTAAAAATGATAGGTCACGACCTTTTTCAACAACGTATAAAAGTGGTTTGATACCTCGATAATATTCAGACAATGGAGCAAAACGGACATGTCCATCGCTATCAGTCATTTTAGACGTAATTGTGACTCCATTCATTCCAAGTACAGAAACTTTCGCACCATTAATTGGTTTGCCAGAGCTTATTGATTGAATAAAGAGATCATTAGATTGATCGAGCGACTTTTTGGCTATAATACCTAAATCGGTAACAACAATAAAGCGAGAAGCCATAAACTCATATTTAGCGTCCTTTTTATCTTTTCCATAAAGCCTTAATAAGAAAACACCACGATTTTTATTGCCATTTGTGTCGGCTGTTAAGTAACGAGTTAAGTCGACATTTGTGTATTTAACTTCTTCTGGAGCACCTTTAAAATTTTCAGTCACTGTGTATTTTTCCACAAAATGATCATTATTAAGCTCTCCAAAATCCATATCTGTAAATTCATAGTTTGTATTAAATGCCACCAAATGTTGAAGTTGCGATGGTATAACGCGATCTATTTCTAGCTTCATATTTTCTACGTTGCGCGAAACGATAGGTAGTTTCTTCTCACCTGATAGGGATAACAGCGATCCTTTTGCCGCAAAATCAAGGTAGGTTGGGTAGTTAGGCACGGTTAATACTTGGTGATACTGTTCTTTTAGAAAGTAACCATCTTGAGACGATAAAGGTTGATTAACTTCAATATATAACTCAGAATTTTGTTCTGTTTTAAATTCAAAACTAATTTGGTTTTGATAAGTAAGTTCAGTGTCAATTGGCTTTATTGATAAAGGAATGGCTTTTTTGAGTATTTCTGGTGTTACATTGAATTTTGTTTCATAACGGTAAGAATTGTCGTTGTAATATCGTTCCTTATATGAGCGCCCTTGATTTTCAGGTAATTTCCAGACTTTAATGACTTTCGATACATCCTCTGATTTAACCGCATGGCTTAATGATAAAATTAATACTTGTTGTATTTTTTCATTACTTTTTTCAACTAAGGTAAGCTCAGTTTTGGTAACGCTTAAATGATATTTATCGGGGATATTTATTGTGCTAGTTATATCAGAATTTATTGGATTTCCTTCTAACGTTGAAGTCACACCTTTATTAATTGTTATTTTTAAATAACCCTCCTTATCGAGCAAAGGAATAGGTGCACTTTTTACATAGGCAATTTTGTCATTATTTCCATAGGTAACAGTAAAATTGATATTTTTTAAAAAGATATCATTTTCATATTCATAAAGCGATAAAATGATGTTTTTTTCAAAACTTTCTCTATCGACAGGATGGCTAAATTTGATTGTATTAACAACATTTCTAATATTAAGTTGTGTAGGATCTGAATAAAGTTCACCATGATTTTTAAATCTATAGCTAAAGTTAGGTGAATAAAAAGTTATATGACTCTCTTCAAGCTTACTATTTTCAGCTAATAGTTTTTCCTGATCTAATTCAACGGTATATTTAATGCCAAGTGGCCATGTTGTATTTTGGGGTATAAAAATTAAGGTTGAATCGTTCTGCCATTTCCATCGTCCCTCAATATTTGGCGAAATAGAAATACCTTCAGTTATTTCTTCTTTATTAAGTGATTCTAGCGGAACAGGAGAACGAAGTGAGTCAGTAATAAATTTAATCGATAAACTGTCTTGATTTGTAGTCGGAGCACTCAATTTAGGATAATAGGTACTAACAACAATAGAAGCTGGCTCAATTGGTTTAGGACGGTTTAAATACCAATGATAAGTATAATTACCAGAAAAATAAGCAATGAAACCAAAAATAATACTTGCACCAATTAAGGTTTTTATTTTATTTAATGCTGAACCAATTCTATTATAAAATGCTTTTGCATTAGGTAACCAGCTAGGTGTTGACCATTTTATATCGCCAATAATTGGGCTAAATAACCAAAAAATACCTTTTATTAAAACCAATAAAAAAATGATAAAATAGCTAATTATTTCCTCAATTTTTTGCAAAATATAAAAAGGTAGCTGCAAGATTAATTTAAGCAATCCCATTGTTTATTCCCTATTTTTAATATGTAATTTTTGAAATTAATTTATTATGTTTAAACATTTATTTTTCTGAAAGCTTTTATAAATTTTCTGACAGCTTATTTTTTATAATGAGTGATAATTTCCAGAAAATCTTTGTATAGTATAATTATATGGATAAAAAATCTACTTGTAATATACCTAATTGTTTGAGTTGAATATAAATATCCAGCGAACATTAGTTAACTTTTTGTTTTTACAAACCATTTAAACTGAAATTTTAAGCTAATTTAAATGAATAAGTGATCAGAGGAATTTTAATAGAACAATAATTGAGTTAGATGATTATAGACATTAGATATGCTCGTAAGTAAGTCATACATTTAAAATATGATAATCTTATCTTAGGTAATAAGATAACATATTGCTATCATCAAGCTGGTCGGTTGCTAACCAACTTTCTTTTAATTTAATAATATGCTTTTAATTTAATAATATGTTAGAGGATTTTACAAAGTGTTTTGCATTGGATAACTGTATATTCTTCATCAAAATGTAATAAGCTAGCCACTCTTGTTTTAGGTTATTTTTACACATTTAACTGTAATGTTATATTACAGCTGTGGCTACCTATATACTGATTTGTCTTATTTTTTAGCGATAAAAACAGCCCGCATTGGCGCAGGGTATCCTTCAATGGTTTTGGTTGGATCATCAGGATCTAAAAAATCAGCAAGCGAATCCGATTCCATCCATTCAGTTTTGCGTTGTTCATCTAAGCTAGTTTGTGAAATGTCGATCACTTTTATATCCGAAAAACCACATTTATTGAGCCAATTAATCATGGTTGGAACCGATGGAATAAAGTAGACATTACGCATTTGTGCATAGCGATCACCTGGCATTAATGCTTGATGTTCATCTCCATCGATGATTAAAGTTTCCAGAATTAACTGACCTCCTTCAACTAGCTGATCTTTTAATTGGAATAAATGATCAAGTGGAGACCTACGATGGTATAACACCCCCATTGAAAATACCGTATCAAAAGCATTAAGTTTAGGGAGTTGCTCAATGCCTAAAGGCAATAAATGCGCTCTTTGATCGTTACCCAAAAGTTTGCGAATAGCTTCAAATTGGCATAGATAAAGTGCCATTGGATCAATTCCAACAGCTAGTTCTGCCCCTGCACCAATCATTCGCCATAAATGATAACCACTATTGCAACCTACATCTAAAACAATTTTTCCTTCTAGGCTATCGATATGATTAATTAGGCGCTCCCATTTCCAATCAGAACGCCATTCAGTATCAATATCGATACCATATAAGTGAAAAGGGCCTTTACGCCATGGCATCATGGTTTTCAGTAGTTGGGTAATTCGTTGTTGCTCGCCTGAAGATATAGGGTATTCACTATTGACAGTTACACTATGTAGTAAATCAATTTGAAAAGGGGTTTTAGATGGTAAGTGTTTAATACTATTTAGCCATTGATTGAAGCGGTTATCGTTATTTTGTCTTTGCCAATTTGCGAGCTGAGCTGGCAACACTTCTAGCCAGTGGCTAAGTTTATTTTTTGCAATAATTTGGTAAAAATCACCAAAATCAATCATTTTTTCATCCTTATCAATTGCGCTGAAATTAATTGGCTATTTTATAGCAATAATAGATCCAAAATTAAAACATTGAAACCATGTATCAATATGTCTAAAACCTGCTTCAGATAGTCGCTGTTTATGCGTTTGGATTGTATCTGTTAGCATGACGTTTTCTAACATATTACGTTTTTGACTGATTTCAAGTTCACTATAGCCATTAGCACGTTTAAAATCATGATGCATATTAAATAACAATTCATCGACTGTTGTATCGCTAAAGCTAAATTTTTCCGAGAGCACTAAAATGCCATTAGGTTTCAGTGCGTTATAGATATTATTCAAAACATGTTGGCGTTTTTTTGGGGTTAAAAACTGTAAAGTGAAATTCAGCACCACCATTGATGCATTTTGCATATTGATGTTGCAAATATCATCGCATATTATATCCACAGGTGTATTGGATTTATAAGACTCAATATGCCTTTTACAGCGTTCAACCATAGGTTGGCAGTTATCGACTGCGATAATCTGGCAATTTTCTTGAGTAATATGACGACGAATAGATAATGTAGCAGCACCTAATGAGCAACCCAAATCATAAATTGTTGAATTGGGTTGTACAAATCGTTCAGCTAACATACCGATCATTGATATGATATTAGAATAACCAGGAACAGAGCGTTGCACCATATCAGGAAAAACTTCGGCAACTTTATCATCAAACGTCCAATCGCCTAGTTTATCAATCGGTGTTGAGAACAATTGGTCTTTTTTAATATTCATAAAACTAATTGGTACTATAGAAATTAATTTTGCTATTATAGCATTTTTTTATATTCAACTGCTCGGATAATTATGGGGTTTGTCAATTTTATTACTATTTTTATAGTATTTGTGGTTAGTGTTTTAGCAACCATCTATCTGGGAAAACGATGGCTGTTTTGGTTTGATTTTTATGTCACAGGTTGTTGTCGGTTTATTTATTGGATTGTTGTTTTTATAGCGGGACTATCGCTCATTTTTTTAAAAATAGTGAATGGTATTTCAACTTATTGGTTACCTTTGTTTTGTAATACTATTACTGGCTTAATAATTTGTTGCTTTTTTGTATTGCTTATTTTTGATACTGTACGTTGGCTAAGTAAAAAACAAGTAAAACCTAATCTATGGCTTAAAATTGCATATATCGTTATAGTAGTATTATTATTTTGCTTTGGTCATGAAATGGCAATTAACCCCAAGATTGTTTATTATCAGGTTAAGATAAATAAACCAGCTAATACCGAGCATTTACGTATTGTACAGCTTTCTGATATTCATATTAATGAGTTAACTACACACCAATTTGTTCAACAAATGGTTGATGATGTCAATAAGCTTAATGCTGATTTTATTGTTATTACTGGAGATACATTGGATAAACGCTTAAAACCTTTTATCCAAAATGATTTTGATCTGCAATTTCGACAATTAAAAGCTAAATATGGTACTTATGTCATATTCGGTAATCATGAGTATTTAGCGACAAATGAAGTAAATAACCGAGAAGAAGATATTATTAGCGCTTTTAGGCAAGCAGGTATGAAAGTCTTAAAGGATGATATTATTTCTTTTGATGATTTAGGTATCACGATAGTTGGCCGAGATGATTTTTCTTCATTTCTCTATGATGTGAAACGGGCATCATTGTCCGATTTGATTATGTTTACTGATACCAATACACCAATTATTTTACTCGATCATCAACCCAAAGATCTTAATGAACCAGCAGAATTAGGTGTTGATTTGATGATTTCTGGCCATACCCATGCAGGACAAATATTTCCGATCAATCTCGTTGAAAAATTAATGTATAAAAATACTTATGGTTTGTACCAAAATCAAGATCATCATTTTACTAGTATTGTCAGTAGCGGGTATGGTTTTTGGGGACCACCAATTCGGCTAATGACACGTTCTGAGATTGTAGTAATTGATATAGAATTTGAAAAAAGCATACACAAAGAATAAACATATTTTAATAGGAGTTTGATTTTGTCTTATCAACTTATTGTAACTAATGATCAGTTAGCTGATTATTGTTCAAAAATTGAAAATAGCTCAGCAATTGCTTTAGATACTGAATTTGTTCGGACTCGAACTTTTTATCCTCACTTAGGACTATTACAAGTGTTTGATGGTAAATGTGCTGCGTTAATTGATCCTATTAATATTACTAATTGGCAACCTTTTTTAGTGATGTTAAATGATCCTAAAATTGAAAAATATTTTCATTCGTGCAGTGAGGATATCGAAGTTTTTCTTCATCATTTTGGTATTGTGCCAACTCCAATTATCGATAGCCAAATATTAGCTTCTTTTTTAGATAATCCTTTAAGTAGTGGTTATGCTAGCTTGGTAAAAAAATATTTAGAAGTTGAGCTTGATAAGAGTGAAACTCGAACAGATTGGTTAAAACGACCCTTAACTGAAAAGCAGTGTAACTATGCTATTAACGATGTATTATATCTTTTTCCATTAATCAACATTTTAAAGGAAAAATTAACTACTAATCATTATTTACAAGCAGCTTATCAAGAGTGCCAAATGACAGTAGATCGGAAATGTGAAATAATAGATCCAAACGATGCTTATTTAAACATTAAAAATAGTTGGCAACTGAAAGGTAAAAGTTTAGGGCAATTGTATAAATTAGCGAGTTGGCGATACAAGCTGGCCAAAGAGCAAGATATTGCTTTAAATTTTGTGATTCGTGAAGAAGTATTATGGAAAATAGCTCGTTACTTGCCCACTTCATTAGCTGAACTTGACAAGTTAGGTGTAAAGGGGAAGGAAATTCGGTTATATGGGCAAGCAATTTTAGATATTTTAGCTGCCCCTACACCCGACATTTCAACTATCTGCCGAGTGAATAGTTACCCTGATTATAAAAAAATTACCGAAGAACTAAAACAAGCAGCACAGGCTATTTCTTTAAAAACAAAGCTTAGTGAGGATTTATTGCTTTCACGGCGCTTAATTAATCAGTATGTAAAATGGAAAGTAGATAAAAAGGGCAATGAGCCAGAATTATTAACAGGCTGGCGTAAATCTTTATTTAAACCATATTGCTCTTAATGATTGGTTGCGTGTAGGTTTAATTTTGAGGTTTAAGTATTTTTTAATCCAATAATAGGTAAAGTGAGTTTACGATAAATAGCCAATAATCGAATAATAAGCGTGGTAATAATACCAATCAATGTTGAATATTCCAATGGGAGTTTGAGTGCATTATAGGCGATAACATGAGTTGCACCGCCAATTAAGCAAGCCGTAGCATAAATGTCGGTTTTAAATACCATTGGAATATCTCGAGCTAGCACATCTCTAAGAATACCGCCACCAACACCCGTCATTACTCCCATACACACGGCTACTAAGCTGTTTACATTAGAGTCAATGGCTTTATTCACACCAATGCCTACAAATACTGCAAGCCCGATAGCATCTAATACAAAAAATAACCATTTAGGTATCGTGATTGAAGGTGAATAACGTAATAAAAGCATTGTCACTAACGAGGTAACGATAGCAACATACAAATCAGTCGAATCAGAGATCCAAAAGATTGGTCCATGATTTAAAACTATATCGCGAATGGTGCCACCACAAATGGCGGTGATGACAGCTAAAACTAAAGCGCCAATGGGATCCATTTCTTTTTTGGCTGCTAATAATACGCCAGAAATAGCAAATACAATAGTCCCTAATATGTCAAACCAGAAAAGATAATTCACGCAAGCTCACTTAGCATTGCTTCAACTATCAACGACGATTGTTTTGCGGCTAATTTTAAAAAGGCTTGAAAATCAACAGCAGATTCACTATCTCCATTATCTGAAATAGCTCGAACAACGACAAATGGCACTTTAAATAGCCAACAAACATGCCCAATGGCAGCTGCTTCCATTTCAACAGCAATGGCATGAGGGAAAGTTTGTTTTATTCTTGCCAAATTGCTTTTACCATTGATAAATGCATCGCCACTACCAATAGAGCCTTCAATTGCATTAACGCCGTGTTTTTCGATACAATTTTTAGCTAATGATTGGTATTTAGGCTCTGCGGCAAATGCCACAGGGCAACCAGACATTTGCCCTGGTTTGTAGCCAAAAGCGGTTAAATCAACATCATGGTAAAAAACATCTTTTGAAACAATGATATCACCAATATTGAGGCTAGAAGATAGCCCGCCAGCCGACCCTGTATTGATAACGGCATCAACTTTATAATTGTTTAATAATAATGTTGTTCCTGATGCTGCAGCGACTTTACCAATACCTGATTGCAGTAACACAATGTCACAGCCCGCAATTTGCCCACAGTGAAAATCACAACCTAAATAGTGTTCAACATGATAATTGGTGATTTTACTTTTTAAAATGGCGACTTCTTCTTCCATGGCTGCAATAATGGCGATTTTCATACGATCCTCTGGGCTTTGTTTGGGTAACTTTAATTTAGATATGCTATCATAATTTGAGAAGATAAATTTGACAATATATGAATCAATCGGAGCTGAAATTGCGAACAATTTTTATCACAGGGTGCTCAAGTGGAATAGGGCTTATTTCGGCAATTGCATTAAAAAAACGCGGTTATCGTGTTATAGCGTCGTGTCGAAAATTATCAGATCAGCAAAAACTTATCGAGCAAGGGTTTGAAACAGTGTTGCTTGATCTTGATAATCCAGAATCAGTTAAACAAGCTGCCCAAACGGTTATAGCCTTAACAGAAGGTAAATTATATGCGTTATTTAATAATGCCGGTTTTGGTGTTTATGGACGATTAAACACGATCAGCCGTGAACAGTTGGAATCTCAATTCTCTACGAATTTTTTTGGTGTACATCAGTTGACGCAATTATTACTTCCTGCCATGCTGGCACAAAATGAAGGGCGTATTATTCAAACAAGTTCTATTGTTGGAATAGTTGCAACGCCTGGGCGAGGAGCTTATTCAGCGAGTAAATATGCATTAGAAGCGTGGTCTGATGTATTAAGGCTGGAATTGGCTAAGACCAATATCAAGGTTAGTTTAATTGAGCCAGGACCATTAAAAACTTACTTTTCGAATAATGTTAATCAGGTTGAAAAGGAAAAAATTGTAAAAAATCCGCCTATAGCTAAACGGTTCACTTTACCACCTGAAGCCATTTTACCTTATTTATATCATGCGTTAGAGCACGCTAAGCCAAAAATCCGTTACAGGGTAACAAAAATAACTAAGATAGCAGCTATTGCTAAACGTTTGCTTCCTGATAGATTAATGGATAAAATTCTAAACAACAAGTAATAACCGATCATATCCCTAGGACATAATATGCAAAATCAATTTATTTTTGATGTTAATGAGCAAAATATTCAAGAGGTGATTGAACGATCATCTCAATCTCCCGTGTTGTTTTATTTTTGGTCAGCAAGAAGTCCAAATTATGAGGCGATGACTCAAATATTAACTAAATTAGCTAATCAACATCATGGGCAATTTATTTTAGCGAGTGTTAACTGTGATGAGCAACAAATGCTCGCAGCTCAATTTGGATTACGAGCGATCCCAACCGTTTACTTATTTCAAAATGGGCAACCTGTTGATGGATTTCAGGGACCACAACCTGAGGAAACAATCAACGATTTTCTAAAAAAAGTGCTGCCGAATGAGGATGAACTTAAGTTAGTTGAAGCACACAATCTATTTAATGAAGAAAAATATCAAGAAGCTTTGCCTTTATTAAAAGAGACGTGGAAATCGTTAACTGACCATCTAGGTAAGCCAAGAACTGATATTGCATTACTGTTGATAAAAGCGTATATACAATTAAAACAATTGAGCGAAGCAAAAGAAGTACTTGCAACCATTCCTTTGCAAGATCAAGGTGCTGATTATCATAGTTTGCAAGCAGAGATCGAATTACTTGAACAAGCGGCTAATTCGCCAGAGCTTCAGCAGTTACAAAATCAACTAGCCAAGCAACCAGGCAATACTGAACTTATGATTCAATTAGCTTCGCAATTAATGTCGGTAGGTCGCCATGAGGAAGCACTTGAATTGCTTTTTAACCCATTAACTAAAGATCTTAATGCTGGTGACGGACAGTTAAAAAAAGCGTTACTTGATTTACTTGCAGCACTAGGTACAAGTAATCCACTAGCAAGCGGTTATCGACGCAAGTTATACACATTATTGTATTAAAAACTAAGCGCTATGAAATTTAAATTAGAACGAATTTTTAAGAGATTGCTGATAATGTTGTTAAGTACAAATCAGGGGACTGCAATTTCCTGTGCTGCTTATATTAAATCTCTGAAAAAAGATATACATAGAAGTAAAATAGATGAGTTAAATAAAAAGTTAGCGCAAAAAAACGCTAATATAAATATTATAGATAGAGATTTATAAAATGGGGAGATTCAACAATAACATATTGTTGAATCTTTTTTTACTTAGTGTTCAATAATACGAGGAAAATCTTCGTTGCTACGTAGCGTCAACACTTCAACACCGTTGTCTGTCACTAAAATGGTATGTTCATATTGCGCAGAAAGACCATGATCTTTCGTTTTGACAGTCCAACCATCTTTCATGGTTCGAGTGCGCCAGTCACCAGTATTTACCATAGGTTCAATCGTAAAGGTCATACCTGGTTTTAAAATGACACCGCCATCATCTGCATCATAATGCAAAACTTGTGGTTCGTCATGATAGACTTCACCAATACCATGGCCACAATATTCACGTACCGATGAGAAACCGAACTTATCTACATACTTTTGTATCGTCTTACCAAGTTCTTTTAAACGAATACCTGGTTTTATGATTTTAATTGCTTCGTAGAGACTTTCTTGTGTAACTTGGCATAGCTTTTCACCTGCAATTGTTGGCTTTCCTGCAATATACATTCTAGAGGTATCACCATGAAAACCATCTTTGATAACAGTCACATCGATATTTAAAATATCACCATCTTTCAGCTTTTTATCAAAACTCGGGATGCCATGACAAACAACATCATTAATTGAAATACAACTCGTGTGTTGATAACCATGGTAACCAATATTAGCTGGTATGGCTTTTTGTACGTTGATAATATAATCGTAACAAATTTTATCTAATTCACCTGTACTAATGCCTGGTTTTACATAGGCTTCAATCATTTCTAAAACTTCAGCCGCCAGCTTACCAGCTATGCGCATTTTTTCGATTTCTGCGGGGGTTTTTAACTTAATAGACATTAAATTCTTCCTGTAATAGTAATGACAATATCCTATCATACACCGCTATTTCGTCAAATCATACTAGTGGATTAAATGGGTATTTTACTTAATATTTTTGT
>NZ_LZHP01000055.1:0-4010 GCF_001690605.1 Gilliamella sp. Nev6-6
AAGAATTTGATTTTGAAAAAGCATTAAAATTATTACAAAATGGTCAACCGCTAACGGGTAAAGATGGTATTTTAACGCCATTAATCAAGCAGCTAACAGAAGCGGCGTTATCGGCGGAATTAGATTCTCATTTAGCCAACGACATTACCCCTAATCGGCGTAATGGTAAGAGTTCAAAGACAATAAAAAGCTCATCAGGCAGTTTCGAACTTGATGCACCAAGAGATAGAAACGGTTCATTTGAACCTCAACTCATCAAAAAAAATCAGACAACATTAAACGATGAAATTGAACAAAAAATTCTCAGTATGTATGCGCTGGGGATGAGTTATAAAGATATCAGCCAGCATATTGAAGAGATTTATGCTTTTCGTCTTTCTCCTGCAACTTTAACCGCCATTACAGATAAAATCATTCCTGAGCTCAGATTATGGCAACAACGACCGCTAGAATCGCTTTATCCGTTTGTTTGGATGGATGCAATTCATTATAAAGTAAAAGAAGATGGGGTTTATCACAGCAAGGCTGTTTATACTGTACTTGCACTTAATTTAGCCGGAAAAAAGGAAGTATTAGGCTTGTATTTATCTGAAAACGAAGGGGCTCATTTTTGGTTATCGGTGTTGACCGATTTACAAAACCGAGGATTAAATGACATTTTAATTGCTTGTGTCGATGGATTAGTTGGCTTTCCTGAAGCGATTAATACTATTTACCCACAAACAGAGGTTCAACTTTGTGTTATTCATCAAATCCGCCATTCAATTAAGTATGTTGCCTCTAAACATCACAAAGCATTTATGAGCGATTTGAAACTTGTTTACAAGGCGGTCTCTCGTGAAGCAGCAATTGATGCATTAGATGAACTTGAGAAAAAAATGGGGCGATAAGTATCCAATCGTCATCCAATCATGGCGTCGTAAATGGGATAATTTATCAGCTTATTTCCGCTATCCTGAGCCTATTCGTAAGGTGATTTATACCACCAATGCTATTGAGTCAATTCATCGACAATTTCGTAAATTAACAAAGACAAAAAGCGGATTTCCTAATGAAAATAGCCTACTTAAGCTGCTGTATTTAGGGTTGCAAAATGCGGAGAAAAAATGGACAATGCCAATCCAAAATTGGAATTTAGCATTGTCACAATTGATGATATTTTTTCCTAATCGTCTTGATAAGGTAATCTCTTTGTGAATTAAGCTGACACAGAATTATGAACAGTCTCGATTCTGTAGAATAAGTTCCAATTTAGATTCAATTTAACATATCAAATCGGCAAGGTAAGCTTAATACTTAGCTTACTTTCGCTAGATTTAAATTATTATTGTGTCAACTAACCATTTGCTATGATGTTATTAGCGTTAATATTATGATAAACCCAAATGTTTTTTGGTGGCATATACTTTGAGCATGATTGCTTTGGCAACCTGATTGTGGAAAAACGTGGAAAAGGCCACAGTCTAATAAACTTATTGCCGAGACTGATAACGATAAACACTGGCAATGCTACCTTTACGAGCTAGACTCTTACCGTCCACTAGCCCTTGTTTACGGCAATGCGCAGCAAGATAACATCAAACTCTACTGGTATCAAAACGACCACCTTGGCACACCCATAGCCCTTACCGGCAGCTTAGGTGACACGCTCTATGAATGCCAGTATAATGCCTATGGGCAGATAATAAACGAAACCTACCATCAGGACGATATAGATTCCCTGCCGGATAATCCGTTAAGGTTCCAAGGGCAATATTATGATGAGGAAACAGGACTTCATTACAACCTAAACCGTTACTATGACCCATTTACTGGCAGATATATTACTCAAGACCCACTTGGCATACTGGGTGGGTTAAATAGTTATCAATATGCCGGTAGTGATCCGATAAATTGGATAGATCTGTTAGGATTGATTAAGGTTGAAAATAATGGGTTTGAGGCGATTGCTGAAAAAGAGGCGGCGGGGACAGCACAGGCAGGAAATAAGGTTCTCAATTATGTAGATGAACCTTCATTTAATCCAGCAGGCATAGGAGGTGCTGCTCAGCCTTGGTCAATAAAAGGGAGGCTAAAGCATGTTCAATTACCAACAGAAGGAAAAATAAGATTTATACCAGCAGAAACATATTCACCCACAAATCCATTACCTAGAGGTCCTAATAATGGGTACATTGATAAGTTTGGTAATGAATGGGTAAAAGGGCCTTCTCGTACATATGGTCAGGCTTTTGAATGGGATGTTCAGTTATCACCGAAAGGTAGGGCACAGCTTGGTTGGGCAAGCCGTGATGGTTCACATTTAAATGTATCTTTAGATGGAAAAATAACGCATAAATAGTTGAGATTTTTATGATAGATAAAATTGATTTTTATTCGGAAGTTGAAGTTCTTCCTACTACCAAAAATAAACAATATTCTGGTAAAAAAGGTGTAGTTATGGGAGTTAGTGAGGAAGATGATATTTTATATGGATATGCAGTGTTATTGCATGATAAAGATACAATAGATTGTTTTGATAAAGAAGATCTTGTTCCTACAGGTAAGAAATTTAAACGAGAAGATTTTTATTGAGTTGCTAAATGATCCTCATCTACTCGTGAGGCATCTTAGTTATTATTTTTAGATCTGCATCTTATCAAGTAGGAGGAAAACCAACACCAGGTTTTAACCCAATATGATAGGAAAATGCTGAAAGCTATGTATAAAATATTTGATAATTGTATTTCTGATTTTATTTACGAAAGAGAAGCTAGTGATTATTGGTATGATTGCGCTATTTTAGAGTCTACTAAGATACTTAAACAATTTAATGATAATGATTGGTTGCTATTATTAAGTAATCTAAAGGATAAATCTATTTTTTGGAAAAAAAGGCTTATTGAATGTTTGGGAGATTTACATAATAAATATGAATTAGAAGTAATTTTAGAAATTATCGATACAAGCGATGAGGACTTATTTGTCAGTTGTGTTGATTCTTTAAGGCTTTTAGATTTAACTTCTTTAAATAATCTTCAAAAGGAAAAATTATTGTTGAAAAGCCAAGTATGTTTAAAAAAAGCTAGTTCACCAGTAAAACTAGTTTTAGAAGAAATTATGAAAAAATTAATGTAATAACTAATATTATGCTCTTAAATTCAAAGAAACCGTCGTTGGCAATACCAATAAAACGTTTATGGTAAAGTCACCGAATATGACTACGCCGTTACTACGACCTGTTTATTAGTAGATATATCACTCAAGACCCACTAGGTATACTGGGTGGGTTAAATAGTTATCAATATGCCGGTAGTGATCCGATAAATTGGTTTGATCCGTTAGTGTAAATACCCCAAACTTAGTACACAACTCACGTAGAAAATCATGCTGCTTGTTTTAGTGTTTTATACTCAATCGGTGTCATGTTATTTAATGCCTCATACGGTCTTTCGGTGTTATAAAGGGTTAGCCATTCTTCGGTTATTCTTCTTGCTTGAGCTAAGTTGTTAAAAAGATATAAATCGAGTACTTCAGTGCGATAGGTACGATTAAATCGTTCAATATAGCCATTTTGATAAGGGCTACCGGGCTGGATATAATCAATGGTTATATCATGTGATTTAGCCCAGTTGGTAAAGGTTTTTCCTGTAAATTCTGGCCCATTATCGACCCGTATTTTTAATGGATACCCATGATATTCGGCCAGTTTATCTAAGTAACGGGTAATCCTTCCCGCTGGTAAGCTTACTGCAATATCAATACCTAACGCCTCACGATTATAGTCATCGATGACATTGAATGTTCTAAAGCGACGTTGATTACGGCTACTGTCACTCATAAAATCCATTGACCAACATTCACCTTGTTTATTGGGGACTAATAACCTTTCCGGGCATCGTGGCGGAATGCGTTTTTTACGCTTTACCCTGAGATTAAGCTTTAATTCACAATACACCCGATATACCCGTTTATGATTCCATTGATAGCCGAGCTTTCTGATACGATTAAAACATTTAGGAAAGCCCCAG
>NZ_LZHP01000056.1:0-6195 GCF_001690605.1 Gilliamella sp. Nev6-6
AAAACGATATCAGTGGTTAGTGCGCGCATTTGTTCGTCTGATAATTCAACGCCGGGAACAATACCATAGGCATTAGCAAAACTAATTCCCGCATCCATCAAAGCTTGATACTGCTCTAAATCAGAATGGTAACCATGTAAATAGCGGTTGCCTGTTAAGCCAATAATTTGCTCTCGTATTAATTGCTGTTCGTAATAACCATCACCTAATCGTTTTTGTATCGCATTCGGGTCGGCATTTAAACGGCTTAACATGTAATCAGAGCTGAGCCATTTTTTGCGTTGAGTAAAACGCGGATCGCTTTCGACAATATAATTTTTGTCAGTCTCTTTGTTGATTATCCATAAGCTGTTATCTGGTAAAGTTAGATTTGGCTCATAAATTCTAATGGTGTTTGTTTGGATGGATGCAATTCATTATAAAGTAAAAGAAGATGGGGTTTATCGCAGTAAGGCTGTTTATACTGTACTTGCACTTAATTTATCAGGAAAAAAGGAAGTATTAGGCTTGTATTAATCTGAAAACGAAGGGGCTCATTTTTGGTTATCGGTGTTGACCGATTTACAAAACCGAGGATTAAATGACATTTTAATTGCTTGTGTCGATGGATTAGTTGGCTTTCCTGAAGCGATTAATACTATTTACCCACAAACAGAGGTTCAACTTTGTGTTATTCATCAAATCCGCCATTCAATTAAGTATGTTGCCTCTAAACATCACAAAGCATTTATGAGCGATTTGAAACTTGTTTACAAGGCGGCCTCTCGTGAAGCAGCAATTGATGCATTAGATGAACTTGAGAAAAAATGGGGCGATAAGTATCCAATCGTCATCCAATCATGGCGTCGTAAATGGGATAATTTATCGGCTTATTTCCGCTATCCTGAGCCTATTCGTAAGGTGATTTATACCACCAATGCTATTGAGTCAATTCATCGACAATTTCGCAAATTAACAAAGACAAAAAGCGGATTTCCTAATGAAAATAGCCTACTCAAGCTGCTGTATTTAGGGTTGCAAAATGCGGAGAAAAAATGGACAATGCCAATCCAAAATTGGAATTTAGCATTGTCACAATTGATGATATTTTTTCCTAATCGTCTTGATAAGGTAATCTCTTTGTGAATTAAGCTGACACAGAATTATGAACAGTCTCACTTCGTTTTGTAAAAATAATTCAGGAGTCTATACCGTTTGTTTTGTTTTTTTGTTTGGTTGGATTTGATTTTGGGTTATTGTTTAGTGTTTTGATATTAATGTTTTATTAGACTTTTGTTTTATTGGAATTATAGGATTTAGTGACGGTGTTAACCGTCACCTTTAACTTGCTAATATGTAAAATTCAAGATGGAATTAATCTAACTGGGCTGATAACGATTGTCTTTAATAATATAAGGCTCCGCTATTTCATTCCATACCACCTGAGCCATTTTTTGCCATTCGGTTGGATTACTCTGCTTTGCAATATAATCCCTTATTAATTTTACAGATTGGTTAAATTGTTCCTTGTCCAACTCGACAAAAGAATAAAACTTTAAGTATTCTCCTTCTTCCGATTTTATGATTTCATGTAATTTAGGATAGTTAGGTAAAAATACTGCATCTAGCAAATCACCAAAGGCATCCCAATAGCTTCCGTTTACATATGTTGATTTAAATTTATCTTCAATTTTTTCTATTGAATCATCCCGACTAAAAATTATAGATGCACCCATTGTATTACCTCATAATAAGGATTTTATTTTGTTGCGCTTTAGGCAAGGTTTTTACATAATCTAGAAAAATTTTTTGATTAACTGGGGTTAATACTCTAAAGTCAACTGGAACAAAATCAGCTTTTTTCAAATGATCCTGGATAACGATTTTCCCGTTACCTATGCTCATATTTTTTTCATAAAATTTATTTAAACCATCAATTTCCTTTTGTGACAATTTGTCAGTTGTATACATTGCATCAACAGTTTTACCTTTATTGGGACCTGAAGTAATAATAAAGTCTGGTGAAGAACCAGTTGTGGCTCCTTCAGGCGGCGTATAACGCTCCATTTTACCTAATACTGGCTCAAGCTGCGCTGCAGCGGCTGCTTCAGCGGGTTTTAATTTACCACTACCGCCTAAATCTGGCGTATTGAGACGGTTTTGTCCTTCAAGCGGTGTTTGATTGATTTTTACTTCATTCAATCCTTCACTATTTTTTATTATTTGTGGACTCGTCACTTTTCCAACCTGTAATAGCTTACTACCACCAAAAATTTTATTTATCTTAGGAAGCGTTATAGTTCCTGTAAGACCATGAAGCATTATCATGCTACCCATAGTCCTACCTGCCATCACTCTGGCTTGTTCGTCACTATAACCAAAACGCTTATAACTTTCTAAATACCCTTGATAGATAGCTCGTAATTGATTTGCCTCTGGTGTGTTTGACGTTCCATCTAATAATTGTTTTATTTCTAAATAGCCATTTTGGTGCTCTAATTTGTTATAATAATAATTTACATATGTTCTTAGCGCATCATAAGCTTTTTGGCGCTCTATATGACAACCTTCACTATTTACATCAACACAAGCTTCTAATAATGCATTTGTTGAGCTTTCATCTTTAATTCTAAGCTCCACTAACTTTTGCTTTTCGTCTTCAGTTAATAAACCTTCTTTTTCTTTATATTCTAAACCTACTTTATCTTGATGATCGGAAGAATTTAAATAGTTATTCTCAACCGCATTTTTCCCCGCAGCAATCCCCGTATTCACATCTTGGATATCTCCACCAGATGCTGCGATGGCAAGACCTGTAGCTAGTTGGGATAGTGCGCTGATTTTTTGTCGCTCTTCTTGCGATAACTCTGTTACTGCTTTATCCGGATATAAAATGCCCGCTATGACTTCAGCACTACGTTCACTCGCTGCTGCCCCTAAACCTCCCGCTAAGGCTGAGTTGCCTTGTAGCTCAGCAACTACTGCGCCCAGTATAGCATGGCTAATTGTGTTGGCGACGGTGTTTCCTTCTGTCTGTTGTTTGATTATGGTGGCTATCTTCGGTGCTAATGCCCCCGCAACAGCCCCTGTCATGTCGCCCGTGATTAGCCCATTAATAATGTTAACCGCCATTTCAACGCCTTGACGGGTGTCACTGCCCATCGCTGACATCCCTTCGTTCATCGCATCGTTGTAGGCCTTTTCATAGATTTTCTGTTCCTGCTCGTCGGTTAAAACGAGGCCTTGCTCTTTCGCTTTTTTCTGCTCTTCTTTTAGCTTTTTGTTCGCTGCAGATTCTGCGCTTATGCGGTCGATATGATTGAGCATGGTTAAGGTTTCACCGCCAATCTCACTCACTAAGCGTGTTTGGTCGATGATGTCTTGCTCTTTTTCTTTGCTAAAGATGTGTTTGAGCTCGTTACTCGCCTGCTCGGTATCTCTGCTTAAATCATCAATATCCTGTTGTTGTCCGTCCTTGTTGCGAATTATAATCGTGCCTTCTGATACCGCAGATTGCGTCGTCGAGTTTGCCTTCTCTGACTTGTTACGACTGGTTGGCATCGATGGCATGCCACTGGAGCTAATGCCAGCACTGCTGCTACTGACTTTGTAGTCCGCTTTGTTTTCGATATCACTAAAGCTTATTGTGCCCGTATCAAGGCGGTTTTTGCTCGGGTCTTCGGCTTCCGAGGAGATGACCGCCCCTTTTAGGTCGGTGTTGTTGCCTACCTTAATGTCAAAGCCACCTTTACCGGCAAAAATACCCGATTGGTCAGTAACACTTTGCCAGTTGCTGTCCATTTTAGTTTTACTCGCTGATGCATTGGCACTACCGCCTCCGCCCATTGAGATACTACCCCCTGCCGAGGCAGAAGTACTTTTAGAATGAAACTCATCGCTGTCTTGTTTTGATTCGATATTCAGGTCATGACCAATATCGGCAACCACCCTATCACCTTTAACTTGTCCTGCAATAATGTTAGCATCGTTCCCCGTTATGATTGTGAGCTTATTACCCGCTTCAACCACGCTTTCTGTCCAGTCGGTACCATTGCCTTTTTCTCGAGATTTACTATGGCTCGCATTGGCTGAGATATTAAAGCCATTTTTTTGTCCACCAAAGTTATAACCCACACCCACCGAGCCACTGCTGCTCTTTTCTTTCGTGTCAGTTTTGCTCGTGTTTTCTTGACCTACGATGTTAACATCATGGTTGGCTTTGAGCATCGCATCATGTCCTGCTGACACCTGACTGCCGATGATATTAATATCGCCGCTCTCTTTTTGTCCATTGCCCGTGGCTATAATACTGACATTATGACCCGCTGATATACCACTACTCACTACCGTATGTTGCTCTTGGTTTACCGTGCGCTTGGTTTTTTCACTACCCAAGCTAAGGTTAATTCCAATCGACGCCTCAGGTACCCCATTTTGTAAATTCGCACCTGTCTCTAACGCCGCATTACCCGCTTGTAGCCCCGCTTTGATATTCATTAACGCTTTGGTTTTTTCGTTAGTCTGTTTTTTGGCTTGCTCTCGGGTTTGATTAGCGTTGTACATATCACTAACCGTACCCGTTACCGCCACAGTAAGCCCTGATTTTTGGTGTTTATACTCTTCTTTATACGTCGTTTTGGCATCTAGTGCTTCAATGTTGACGTTTTCACCTTGCAGTTTGATATCACGCTGCGCAATGACTTCGCTGCCTTTGATGTTCACGTCTTTACCCGCTCGGATATTAACACTGCCATCTGTGCTACCCACCACACTGCCCAAAAAGGCTTGTTCGGTATTTGTCTGTTTTAAGGACTCTTTTTCTTTACCAACGGTAAACCCAATACCCCCACTGCTCATTAGTCCCGATTTTTTAGTTTTGGTTTCTTGTTTTCGGTAATATGACTCTTCTGCCGCATCAATGGTCACTTCCTTGCCGGCATTCAGCACCACATCATTGCTACCAATCACTTGGCTGCCCGTGACTTTGAGATTATTACCCGCACTGATACTCACGCTATCACCATACAGCTCACTGCCTTTTTGCGTGGTGTTATCTATTTCTGTGTGCGTTGTAGTGGTTGTTTTATTTAAAAACCCTTTACTTTTACTTTTGTGAAATTCATCTAATTCAAAATGCTCGGCCGATGAGCCTAATATAATGTCATTATCGGCTTGTAACCCAAGATGGTTGCCCGCAGTAATATCAACCGTTTTGGCATTAATGTCATTACCAGCAATAAGCATAACATTATTAGCGGCACTTATGCCTGTGCCAACCACACTTTTTTCATCCGTTTTTCGGTAGTCTTTTTTGACCCTAAAATCTAATTTCTCTTCAATATCTGCGGTATTAAATTTAATATCGTGACCCGCTTGTAACCAAGTATTACCGCTTTCACCATTATTAATAATCCATCCCGCTTTAGTATTGATATCATGACCCGCATCAATCACAACATTGCCATCATTTACCTGAATAATACTTGTTTGGTCTATATTGGTAGTTAAATTCCGCCCCCGAGTCTGTGTGCGGGTGCTTGATAATAAATTGATGTCATTATCTGCTGATAAATAAACCAGTTTATCGCCCACTAATTTGCCGTAATTGGTGATGTCGTTTTCCGCATTGATAGATACTCTACCACCATAAATAGTGCCTTTATTGGTGACATTATGCCCATCTAATAGTATGTCATTTTTGGCTTTAATTAAGCCATTACTATTAAGTTCATCCCCTTTAACAAACACGTTCTCGCCTGAGATTAATGCCCCATCAGTTCCCAACTGAGGACGGTTAACTACGTAAACTTGTGGCACTAATACCTCTTGCGTTTGACCACCTACCGTGATGGTCTTTTTCACTAATAAAACGATATCAGTGGTTAGTGCGCGCATTTGTTCGTCTGATAATTCAACGCCGGGAACAATACCATAGGCATTAGCAAAACTAATTCCCGCATCCATCAAAGCTTGATACTGCTCTAAATCAGAACGGTAACCATGTAAATAGCGGTTGCCTGTTAAGCCAATAATTTGCTCTCGTATTAATTGCTGTTCGTAATAACCATCACCTAATCGTTTTTGTATCGCATTCGGGTCGGCATTTAAACGGCTTAACATGTAATCAGAGCTGAGCCATTTTTTGCGTTGAGTAAAACGCGGATCGCTTTCGACAATATAATTTTTGTCAGTCTCTTTGTTGATTATCCATAAGCT
>NZ_LZHP01000057.1:0-19905 GCF_001690605.1 Gilliamella sp. Nev6-6
TTTTAGTATAAAATAAAAAAAATACTTATCTATTAGAATGAATTCAATCTATAACAATTCATTATAAAAAAGGTTTTTATATTAATGCAATGTCGTTTTTATCAGCAAAAAAAATGTTTTTCTTGCCAGTGGTTAGACCGCCCATATCACATACAATTGGCCAAAAAACAAAATAAGCTGTTACAACAATTAAATCAGTTTAAACCGACCGACGTCAAAGAGCCATTTGCTAGCCATGAAACCGCTTTTCGTAATAAAGCAAAAATGGCAGTGCTAGGTACTGTTGAAAAACCTATTTTGGGCATACAAACTGAAAATGAGATGGTCGATTTATGTGATTGTCCTCTTTACTCAAATAGTATGCAAAATATTTTAAAACTGGTTCGAACTTTCATTCGTAAACAAGAGCTTGTGCCTTATAACATCAATAAGCGGAAAGGGGAGTTAAAATTTGTTATCATTACCGAAAGTAAAATAGATGATAAAATCTGTTTTATGATCCGATTTGTTTTAAAATCGCACAAGTTTGTTGACAAAATAAATAATTCTTTCAAACAATTACAAGAAAAAATTCAAAACTTATTGGTGGTGTCAATAAATATACAACCTAATCATGCGGCAATATTAGAAGGCGACGAAGAGTTAGTTTTAACAAAGAGCCCATTCCTACCCATGACATTAAATGGTGTTCCTCTTTTTATTAAACCTAAAAGCTTTTTTCAAACTAATACTGATGTTGCCAGTAATCTTTATAAAACAGCAAGTGACTGGATTACAAATTTACCTATCTATTCTATTTGGGATCTGTTTTGTGGCGTAGGTGGTTTTGGATTAAGTTGTGTCAGCCAAGGAATAAAGAAAAACATTCAATTAACAGGGATTGAAATTAGCCCAGATGCAATTGAGTGTGCAACAAAATCTGCTAATAGTCTGGGGTTTAAACAGTTAATTTTTAAATCACTTGATGCTACCCAGTATGCTATTACTGAGCAAAAGATTCCTGATTTAGTACTGCTAAATCCGCCAAGGCGGGGAGCTGGCAAAATGCTTTCACAGTATTTAGAACAAATGTCGCCTAATTATATTATGTATTCAAGTTGTAGCTTATCTTCACTTGTTGAAGATTTAAAATGGTTAAATAATTATCAAATTACCAAATCGCAATTATTTGATATGTTCCCACATACTGCTCATATGGAAGTTTTAATTTTGTTGAAAAAAAAGAGTGCACATGAAGATAAAAAGCTTTAATTTTTCCATAAGTTCAGCGCTAGAGTTGTTGAATAAATGCTAGGTGTAACTATTGGCATCATCTAAATTTTGGTTTTAAAAAGCATAGCCAACAAGTTTTTTAAATCGCCAGTTTTATGTAGTAAAGCGATAACCTAATCGTAAATTTAAATATAAAACAGCGATAGCCCTAGTTCATGAAATTGCCTCTAATTTATTGAACCACCTATGGAGCACTGATTGCTTTAACAAGACGTTGGGGTAGGTGGTATCGTATTTGCACGGCAAATGATTGAGAAGCAAACGAGCAAGTCTATTACTATCAATTAATCATTGTGGAATGATTCAAATCGGATATTTCTTGGTTCATTGCCACATAATACATTTGATTCCTATATTGATATATAGGTAATAGTAGCTGTGCCTTAATGCCCAAATTGATAATTATTTTTTATTAATTTTAGATTATCTTACCTTTATAAACATAAACTGGCCTCATTGAACCACGTTCTCCATTTTCAGCAAGGCAAAAAGTAAAATCTTTATTTACAAAATAAATGGGCGGAAATATCCCATCATTTCTATTTTCAAGATAGGATAAAAACTTTTCTAAAGAAGATAAAAATAGATGTAGATTGTTGCCTTTTCCATCAATTAACACATAACCCGATATGTTTTTATCTATATCAAGATTATTAATATCAATTGCCCCTTGAGGCGCAATATATTGACTCCATAAAGGACCATGCGTTTTTATATCTTTTTTTATAAAAGGCTTTCTAAAATTATGAATTATGGCTTTTCTAATTTCTATTGCTTTATTTCTCTTAATGTTAATGCCAAAACAGTGGCTATATGTCGAAAACAATGTGTTCATGTCAATATCCTCAAACCTTAAGTACATAACCATAGACAGGCTACACTAATTAGTACCAGTTTAATAAGGTCATTGTTATGATTAGTAAATACTATCTATGCAATAGATAAAAATTTATCTCGATAGTTTTAACTATTGATAATAGGTAGCATTATTTTTTATTTTATTTCTACAACACGTGTTATTTATTTTAGCCATTCACAAAATGCCAAAATGATCTATAGTAACGAGTAAATTATGATAATATTAACCTTATAAAAACTTAATGTAGGAAAAGCAAGATTATGATTCCTGATGTCTCAAAAGCACTTAGTTGGTTAGAAAAACACTATACCATTTTACAAGGTATTCAACGAGGTCTTGAACGTGAAACTTTACGCATTTTGCCTGATGGGTCATTGTCAAAAACGTCATTTCCGCCAAAAATTGGGGCAGCATTAACTCATCCGTGGATAACGACTGATTTTGCCGAATCAATGTTAGAGTTTATTACCCCCGTTAATAGCAATATTGACTATATGTTGACATTTTTGCGCGATTTGCATCGTTATGCTAGTGTAAATATCGGTGATGAAATGATATGGCCTTTAAGCATGCCTTGTTTTGTTGCTAATGAAGAAGATATTATTCTTGCGAAATATGGTACCTCAAATGAAGGACGCTTTAAAACAGTTTACCGAGAAGGGTTAAAAAACCGTTATGGCGCAATGATGCAGACAATTTCGGGTGTTCATTATAATTTTTCATTGCCCACTGCATTTTGGCAAGCAAGAGATGGAGTAAAAAATACCGAAGAAGGTAAAGTGGTCATTTCGGAGGGCTATTTTACGCTAATTCGCAATTATTATCGTTTCGGTTGGGTTATTCCTTATTTATTTGGTGCATCGCCATCGATGTGTTCTTCATTTATTCAAGATCCACAAAAAGCTAAAGCATTTATTGAGCAGACTAATGGAAACTGTTATTTACCTTATGCAACCTCATTAAGATTAAGTGACATTGGGTATACAAATAATGCACAAAAACAGCTTGGTATTACGTTTAATCATTTAGATACCTATGTTGAAGGCCTAAAACGTGCAACTCATACCAAGTCAGCAGAATTTGCTAAGTTAGGTATTAAGGTTGATGGTCACTATCGCCAATTAAATGACAATGTTTTACAAATTGAAAATGAGTTTTATGCACCAATTCGACCTAAACGAGTACCAATGGCAGGGGAGTCACCGTCAGATGCTCTTTTGCGTGGTGGTATTGAGTATATTGAAGTGCGAGCATTAGATGTTAATCCTTTTTCACCGGTGGGTATTACCGAAGAGCAAATACGCTTTATTGATCTTTTTTTAATTTGGTGTGCATTAGCACCTGCTCCTGAAATGAGTAGCCAAGAGCTTGAATGTGCTAAACTAAATTGGAATAGAGTCATTATGGAGGGTCGAAAACCAGGGCTTGAAATCGGTATGGGTTGTGATAGCTATCGAGAGCCTTTGGCTAAAGTTGGGCATGAATTATTTAAAGACTTATTACGTGTTGCTGATGTTTTAGATCATCAAGACGATGAAAAAAACTATCGCACTGTCTGCGAGCATTTAGACTTAATGTTTGATCAACCTGAATTAACTTTATCAGCAAGAACATTGCAAGCAATAAGTGATTTAGGTACGGAAAAATTTGGTTTAGCTTTAGCAAGTCAATATAGAAAACAGCTTATTGCTGAGCCTTTAGCATTATTAACTGATGGTGATTTTGTTCAACAACGTAATTTATCTATTGAAAAACAGAACAAAAAAGAGCAGAGTGATACTTTATCTTTTGATGAATATTTGAAGAATAAATTGAACGGAAAAGATGTTTAAAAAACGACATTATACATTACGATATCAGGCAAGTAATGAAGTTGAGTTAATCTTGCCTAATCAACCAATCATAGTAAATAAGCCGTTAATCGATCAAACTTCCTTTTCGGTTTTAGTTTGGAATATTTTTAAACAAAAAAAAGCTGATTGTATCGATATTCTTAAACAACATGCTGATAAAACTAAACTGATTTTATTACAAGAAGCTCAAACCACATCACCGTTACTTAATTTTATTTCACAACATAATAAAATTGCCGATCATGTTCCAGCATATTGTTTTAACGATATTTATGCTGGCGTAATGACAATTTCAGATGTATTACCAGCTTCTCTTTTTTCTTTCAGAGAAAGAGAGCCATTAATTCGTGTCCCTAAATCTGCTTTAATTACTATTTATCCTATCAACAATTCTAAAAAGCAATTATTAGTTGCGAATGTTCATGCTGTAAATTTCAGTATTGGTGTAAAAGCCTACCGCCAACAAATACGTATGTTATTAATTCGAATAAAAGAGCATAACGGTCCAGTTATTTTAGCTGGGGATTTTAATGCATGGAGCAAACAGCGACTAAATTTGTTGTATCATCTTGTGCGCTCAATTGAGCTAAAGCCTGTTAATTTTCCTGTGGATATTCGAAAAACATTTATGGGAAGACCACTTGATTTTGTTTTTTATCGAGGATTACAACTTAATGCTGCTGAAATCATTAGTACAACAGCTTCAGATCATAATCCTCTATTAGTCAATTTTAGATTGGATTTGCATTAGCAAGATTGATTGTTAAGATATCGCCTTCTTGTACTTTAGAATTCTTAAGATTATTCCACTGCAATATATCGGTAATCTTTACACGATAACTTTGAGCGATGGAGTAAAGGCTATCACCTGCTTTGACAAGATAGGCAATCTTTTTCACATTTCTAGAAAAACTCTCTTTACGTGCAATACTATTGTTTTGCATAAAGCCAGATTTAAATTCAAATGGCATATTAGTACGAGGAGTATCTTGTAGAAGTTCTGTAACCTCATTGACAACAAGGTTATCTTCTTGTAATTTTTTAAATAAATCTGCCGCATGAGCATAAGGAACAAGCAAATGGAAAGGACCATTTACTGTTTGTTGCACATACCCTGCATTATATGTTGTTAACTCATCAAGCGATAACTTAGAGTATTTAGCAATTTTAGCTAATGAAATATTTTTAGATATATCAATTCTAACAAGTGAGTTTTCATAATTACAATCAGGTAATTTAATTCCATATCGTTTATTATTCTTAACAATATCAATAATTGCCAAAATTTTAGGAACATAATGCATAGTTTCTGTCGGCAATTCTAGTGACCAATAATTAGTTGGTAAACCTTTAGCCTGATTTTTTTCAATGGCTCTTCTTACTCGACCTTCACCTGCATTATAAGCCGCCAAAGTTAATAACCAATCACCGTTAAAGCGGTTATTTAAATTTTGTAACAAAGAAATAGCCGAGTTAGTGGATGCAATAAGATCTCGACGAGCATCAAATGAACTACTTTGTTGTAGCCCGTATTCTTTAGCTGTAATTGGAACAAATTGCCATAGTCCCGCTGCTTGTGCTGATGATGTTGCAAGTGGGTCATAAGCACTTTCAATAAGAGGAATTAAAGCTAGTTCAGCAGGTAGATTATTTTTACGAAGTTGATTTATTATGTAATAGACATAAGGCTCTGAACGTGAGGCAATCGTTTCAAATCCTTTAGGATTACGTAATAATCGTTCTCTCTCTGCATTAACGCGACTATTTTCTGGAATATATGCGTCAATCTGATTAAGCATATATTGCCATGGATTTTGCGTGATAGATGCATAATTACGAGAACTATTTATATTATTAGCTGTGTTTCTGGAATACTTTATTTTAACTATAGGATTATATCGCGGTCCATTATGTTGGCATGCGATTAAAAACAAACATAACGCTGTAAATATTAATAACTTTTTCATTGGTTCGTAAGTTTTCATCTAAATTGAGTTAAATATTATACCTAAAAAATGTCTTTTTGGCTCCTAAAAAAAACAAACAAATCTAATTCATTGTTAAAATTGAATTTATTTTGCAATTGATTTTCATGGCATCGCAAAAATAAATTAATTTGTTTTTCTTTAGATAAAATAGACGGTAATGTTTGCGATTGTTTTGAAATCGAATTTAAGTAGCTTTTGATGTTTTCATCATCGGTTAGCATTTGAGAGGCAAATGCTAAATTGGATAGAGTATATTCATGCCCTGCACAAACTAAAGTATCGTTAGGTAGTTTTTTTAAATGATTTAGCGAATCTAACATTTGCTGATAAGTACCTTCAAAAACTCTACCGCAACCCGCTGAAAATAAAGTATCTCCAGAAAACAAAAAAGGCTTACAGTAATATACTAAATGACCAAGCGTATGCCCTGGTACAGCAATGACAGTAAAATTAAAATCACCAATACAAACGCTGTTTTGATTAATAAGATAATTAATTGGTAAATCAATTTCGCTAGGGCCGTAGACTTCAATATTTTGATATTGATTTTTTAATTCATATACCCCACCAGTGTGATCGTTATGGTGATGAGTAATTAAAATTCCAAGGGGTAATAATTGATGTTTATTAATATAATTAATCACAGGTTCAGCTTCGCCAGGATCTATAATCACAGCTTGATTATTAGGATTAGTTAGAATCCAAATATAATTGTCTTTTAAGGATTTAATACTATGTAATTGATACATATTGCGTTTATACCATTAGTTATTTTTCTAAAGCAAGTTAATTTATATTTGTTGAATAACACTATTTTATAAGTTAATTATCTACAGATTGTTCAAATATCGTATCTTGTAAAGTAGGGGATTGGGCTTGTGTTCTAGCTATAATGTCACAACGTTCATTTTCAATATGCCCTGCATGACCTTTTACCCAAATCCACTCAATTTTATGAGGTTGCACTAATTCATCAAGTCTTTTCCATAGGTCAACATTCTTTACCGGTTTTTTGTTGGCTGTTTTCCAGCCATTTTTTTTCCAGCCATTTATCCAATTGATAATCCCATTACGCAAATATTGGCTATCAGAATATAGTTCAATTTGACAGGGATGTTTTAATTTTTCTAAAGCAACAATCGCAGCTAATAATTCCATACGATTATTCGTTGTTTTAAAAAAACCTTCTGATAATATTTTTTCAGTTTCTTTATATTTTAAAATAGCTGCATAACCACCAGGACCTGGATTACCAAGGCAAGAACCATCTGTATATATTTCTATCTTTTTTAGCATGTTCTGATTTCTTTTCTCAATATTGTTGATCAAATTTGTTGTTTTAGTTAAATTTTTTATTCCAATTGAAAGAATGCAATAATTGGGCTTTATTTTATTTGTTGATTTCCTCCCACAAATTTAACCATTTGACCTTATTTTGTTTATCAAGTATCAGGTATCAACATTAAAGGGTTTTGATGTTAGACTATACCATTAAAAACGTTTTTCCCCAATTACTGATATAAAAGAGAAGAAAGTGATACATAATCCTACACGCCAAATCGTATTAGATACAGAAACAACAGGTATGAATCAAGAGGGTAATAATCATTATGAAGGTCATAAGATTATTGAAATAGGTGCTGTTGAAGTCATAAATCGCCGATTAACGGGTAATCATTTCCATGTTTATATTAACCCAGAACGTTTGATTGATCAGGAAGCTTTTAAAGTCCACGGTATAAGTGATGAATTTGTTAAAGATAAACCTATTTTTAAAAATATTGCCCATGATTTTATTAAATTTATTGATGGTGCAGAATTAGTCATTCACAATGCCTCGTTTGATGTGGGCTTTATGGATTATGAATTTCGTCTTTGTGGATTAGATTTCAAAACTGCTGATCATTGTCTTGTCACTGATACCCTGTCCATGGCAAGGCGCCTATTTCCAGGTAAACGTAACAACTTAGATGTATTATGTGAACGCTATCAGATCGATAATTCTCATCGAACATTGCATGGTGCTTTACTAGATGCCGAAATTCTAGCTGAAGTTTATTTAGCTATGACAGGGGGGCAAACGACGTTATCTTTTAGTTCAGAAGACAATAATTTATCTTCATCTGAACCTAATGCAATAAAAAGAGTAGAGCGTAGTGGTGTTCCTTTAAAAGTCATTAAAGCAACAGAATATGAACTTTCCGAACATGAGGCAGTTTTGAAGAAAATTGATAAAAAATGTGGCGGTGCATTATGGAATTCGTTGCAATGATTGTTTTGTATTCAATTAAATTTCAATTTAAAATTTTTTATTGACGAGACTAAAAATAATCTTTAATATTGCGCCTAATTTAGATGTTCTTCATCTAAGTGACTAAAAAGCGGAGCGGTAGTTCAGTTGGTTAGAATACCTGCCTGTCACGCAGGGGGTCGCGGGTTCGAGCCCCGTCCGTTCCGCCAATTCCATACAGTAGTTATACCAATCAAATTTTCCATTATAGTCTAATGACCTCTACGAATATGCTAATAATTTTTGTCAAAAGTTGCCATGCTTATTGTGTTTTCTAATTTTTAAAATTAACTTTCATCCAATTATATTGAAAAATAAAAAATCCGTATTATTTCCGTCAAAAATTTCAGGTAGATGTGAGTTTTAGTATAAAATCATTGCCCAGCCCATATATAATTTGCTAAATTTTATTTAAACTTTTTTAAGCAAACTTGGCTATCTAAGTAAGTGATGCGCTAATCAATGTCTAGAATTTAAGCTACACCTCTTGTAATGTAAAATGATTTTCTACAATTAATATTTCCTGAATATATTCAAAATCTCTAATTTATGTAAGGATAGTCTTTTTTCTTCAAAGTGATTGTATATTTCATTAGCGATTATTATTTTTTTTAAATGATCAATCAGTAATAGATAAGCAAATATTATTGATATACTGTTTTTTAGTTAAAGAGTAAATGGCGTCAAAATATATTTGAATTTTATTAGAATATATTTTTTAAAATTCGACAATTAGCGGTTTCTATATCCCGTACAACAATTTTAATCATTTATTTTGTTAAAAATGGCAACTAGTTATTTAGGCATCTTTATTGCTATATATCATCTTGTATTATCAATTTAAGACGAATTGTGAAAACAAGGTTACAGTAGTAAGTTACACTGTAACCTTTATAGACTATGGTTGGCTGATATTAAAGGCTTTTTTTGATCTCTATTGCTAGCAATGGGTTCCACATAGCACCTGTTGCGCTCATAACTGCATCAGCACCATTGTCTATAAATTGACGGTAATGCTCGCTAGTGCTAACGCCACCTACACCAATAATAACAAATTTTAGATCCATTTCTTTGCGATATTTGGCTAAACGGTTCACCATATCTAAACCAGCCCAACGAATGGCATTACCACAGATTCCGCCTTCTTTTCTGTTTTCGCCTAAGGCTGGGTGACCTTTCGCATCAACGGGTTTTGCCGATAACGTATTGATAGTACTTAAACCATCAATAATAGTACCCACATGAGTTAATAAAGAAATAATTCTTTCATTATCAGGAAAATAGGCCAGTTTTAAAATAAGAGGGCGATCAGGCACTGCTGTTTTTATCGCATTTACAATTCGTTCAACTTTATCTACATCAAAACATAGTAGCTTGCTTGCCCCTTCGTTCGGGCAACTTAAATTTGCTTCAAGAATAGGTGCATTAGTTTCATGCACTAATTTTGCCGCTAGAGCATAATCTTTTTCTATTTCTCCATGCCCTTGTGTGCCTTGGAAACTACCGATTACACATTGCCCATGGCCAGCCGATTGTACCGCATCAGCCATATCGGGTTGCCAAATGTCGGGGGAAAATGAAGGCACACCAAATGAGTTGGTAATTGATATAGGTTGATTATAATTAGTATCTGCTAATACTGTATCTAAGTTGCACGATAGTTTACCTTTAGGATGAACAGACAAGACATTAGGTAATGGATGACATTTATGAAACTTAGTTCGAACTGTTTTATACACACATAAATCAAATCCATAAGCAAATGCCGCTTTGATATAATTGGCATTTAATAATGGGCCTGCTGGCATACCGAATGGTAAATTGACATCAATATTTAAGAACGTTGCGGGTTTTGTTGGAATCTGTTGTGATTTATCTAATTGTGCAAAAAGCCCAAAGGGTCCTTGAGCATAATTATCTTCATAACTTATACTTGGATTATAAAAAGGTGTTAAAGATTTCATGCTATCTCCTGATTATGCGCTTTCTTAAAGTAAAATTGATTTTGGCTTTTAATTTATAACAAGAATAAAAAGAAAAGATTTTTGCAACAAAAAAAATCCTCCATGAAGGAGGATTAAAAAACAGGGCAGAAAGAGAATTAAAAGTGGGTTGCAATGTTAAAAGCTCAATCGGTGTTATAAACATATACGATATTCTCTTTGTGTTGGTTTCAAGACATTCTATCTAAACAAAATTAAAGTTCAACATAAAAATAATAGAAAATATGTAACTAAATGAAATGGTTACAGTGTTTTTTTTTAGATTTTTTCTACTTGGATACATTAAATTTAATGATTTTTTATATGAAAACGAAGTAATTTTGTCGATTCTAAAAACGATGCATACCTAATTCATTAATAAATATGTAAAAAATACTGTCGAAAAATTGATACTTAATGTATTGATAGACTGAATTTACATAGAGAATTGTTGTTTGGAATGCTATCATAATTGCCAATAAATGAATTCAAATAAAATAATTAGGTATATCAAATGACAAATCAACTTACATTTAAGTCGTTAACGTTACCAAATGGGGTAGAATTAAAAAATCGCATCATGATGGCGCCAATGACAACCTGCTCAGGTTTTTATGATGGTTCTGTTACGCATGACTTGATTGAATACTATCGGGTAAGAGCTGGTGATATTGGCACAGTGATAGTCGAATGTGGCTTTGTTGATAATAAAGGATTAGCTTTTCCTGGCGCAATTGGCTTAGATAGTGATGATAAAATTGAGGGATTAGCAAAAATAGCTAAAGTTATCAAAGAGCAAGGTTCTAAAGCTATTATTCAAGTTTATCATGGTGGACGAATGGTTGAGCCAAAGTTAATTGGCGGCCAATCACCAGTAGGCCCGAGTGCCATTGCTGCTCCACGCCCGAATGCTCCAACTCCCGTTGAATTAACGGCTGAAGAAGTAGATGAAATGATTGACAAGTTTGGTCAAGCTGTGCGTCGTGTTATTCAGGCTGGTTTTGATGGTGTAGAAATTCATGGCGCAAATACTTATTTAATTCAACAATTCTACTCACCTAATTCAAATCAACGTAATGATAAATGGGGGGGGAGTCGTGATAATCGTACTCGATTCCCGCTTGCGGTTTTAGATATCACACATAATATGATTCAACAATATGCAACTCCTGAGTTTATTGTTGGATATCGGTTTTCCCCCGAAGAGCTAGAAGTCCCTGGTATTCGTTTTGATGATACCATGTATTTGCTTGAAAAACTGGCTGCAAAAGGGCTTGATTATGTTCATTTCTCAATGGGGTCGATTTTAAGACCTTCGATCGTTGATACCGAAGATACAACACCACTAATCAATAAATATGTTGCAATGCGATCTGAGCAATTAGCTAAAATTCCTGTTGTGGGGGTCGGTAATGTTGTTAATCAAAGTGATATCGATGCAGCTTTTAAAAATGGCTATGATTTAGTTGCTGTCGGTCGTGCTTGTATTGCTTATCCTGATTGGGTTAGTCGCATTAAAAAAGGGGAAAAGTTAGAACTATTTATCAATAGTGATAAACGGGAAGAGCTTAATATTCCTGAGCCTTTATGGCATTTTTCCCTTGTTGAAAGTTTGATTCGTGATGCTAACCTTAATGTGAAAAAGTTCAAACCAGGTCAGTATCAAGAGAAAGTTAATGATGAATCTTATGAATTTTTAATTAACGTTGAGTTAGGTAAGGATTTTATAAAAGATATACAATTAGTTAATGCGCAAAATTTTGATAGTGAAGTTTTAAATAATTTTACTGAAATTAAACATAGAATTATTGATTCAAATAGTCCACATGTTGATGCTATCTCTGGAGCAACAACACAATGTGAAGCATTTAAGAAAGCTGTAACTAAAGCAATGGCAAAATCTAACAAAGACGCAATTATTGCCGAAGGGGGGGATCCTGATGATCTTTCTTTTGATGTTGTCGTTGTTGGTAGTGGTGGCGCGGGGCTTGCCTCAGCTATTCAAGCACATGATCATGGCGCAAAGGTTGTTATTGTTGAGCAAATGCCGGTGATTGGTGGTAATACTAATAAAGCTTCGGCAGGTATGAATGCTGCGGAAACTAAATTCCAAAAACTCAAAGGCATTGTCGATAGTAAAGAGCTTTTTTATAAAGAAACTATGGCAGGTGGAAAAAATAAAAATAATCCTGACTTATTACGATACTTTGTTAAAAATGCACCAGGGGCTATCGATTGGTTAGATAATAATGATATTGAATTAAGTGGTATTACAACCACAGGGGGAATGAGCATTGATCGAACCCATCGCCCAGAAAGCGGGGCGGCAGTTGGTGGTTTTTTAATTAGTGGTCTAGTTAAAAATATCAATAAGCGTGGTATTGAAGTTATGTTAGATACTGCGGTTACTGAAATTGTCACTGAGAACAATAAAGTCATTGGCGTTAAAATTTCCGAAGAAGATGGCTCAACTCGCGTGATAAAAACTAAGGCCGTTATTATCGCAACAGGTGGATTTAGTGCTAATACTGCCATGGTTGAAAAATATCGCCCTGATCTTAAAGGTTTTGTTACCACCAATCATAAAGGTGCAACGGGTTCTGGCATTATGATATTGGAAAAACTTGGGGCTGGAACTGTTGATATGGGTGAAATCCAAATTCATCCAACAGTAGAACAAACATCTTCTTACTTGATTTCTGAATCTATTCGAGGTGGTGGGGCGATACTCGTATCGCAAAAAGGCCAACGATTTGTTAATGAGCTTGATACCCGAGATAAAGTATCAGCAGAAATTATTCATTTACCCGAACATTATGCTTATATCTTATTTGATCAACAAGTTCGTGATGAAAATAAAGCGGTGGAAGAATATGTCTCAAATCAGCTGGTCACTCAAGCAAATACTCTTGAAGAATTAGCACAAGAGTTATCAATTAATAGTCGCACATTAGCTAACACAGTAGCGCGCTATAATCAGTTTGCCATTACTAAGCACGATCAGGACTTTGGCCGAACAACGGGCATACGTCATCCTATAGAAAAAGCACCTTTTTATGCAATAAAAATTGCCCCTGGTGTTCACCATACTATGGGCGGTGTGACTATCAATACTCAAACACAAGTTTTAGATGCTAATAAAAATGTCATTCAAGGTGTTTTTGCTGCAGGCGAAGTTGTGGGGGGAATACATGGAGCAAACCGAATAGGCGGTAATGCGGTTGCAGATATCATTATTTTCGGTATGCAAGCAGGTAAAAAAGCTGCCTATTATATAAAAAGTTAATTGAGTTGTAGCAATTTGGGGCTTGTTTAGTATGTTAAGGTCGAGTTATAAATATACTCAAACTTTAATGGGAACAACGGTGTCATTAACGCTTATAGAGCCTAATGACACCGTTGCACGAGCCGTTTTTGACAGCATTAAATTGCTTGAAGATAAGTTGACTGTAAATAGGTTAATATCAGAAGTCATGTCAATCAATTTAGCTGCGGGCAGTCACCCTGTTACTGTGAGTCGCTCGGTATTTTCTTTGATTGAACAAGCACAAAAAGTCAGTTCGCATTTCAATAGTTGCTTTAATTTTGCCATTGGTCCTTTAGTTAAACTTTGGAAAATTGGTTTCAACGGGCAACAAGTTCCACCAGCAAAATTGATTAAACAGCGATTATTGTTAACAGATCCTAATAATATTGAGCTAGATACAAATAATCGTTCTGTTTTTTTGAAAAAATTCGGCATGGAAATTGATTTAGGCGCAATTGCTAAGGGGTATATTGCCGATGTTGCCAAATTAATTTTACATAAATATCAAGTTTATCAAGGTATTATTAATTTAGGTGGTAACGTATTAACTTTAGGTAGCCCTTTAACCAATGAAAACAGCTATTGGCATGTGGGGCTAAAAAAACCATTTGCAACTGATGATAAGTTATCAGGAGTTATTAAAGTTAAAAATAAGTCTGTTGTAACATCGGGGATTTAT
The DNA here is from genome assembly GCF_001690605.1 of Gilliamella sp. Nev6-6. Classification (NCBI taxonomy): domain Bacteria; kingdom Pseudomonadati; phylum Pseudomonadota; class Gammaproteobacteria; order Orbales; family Orbaceae; genus Gilliamella; species Gilliamella sp. Nev6-6. The sequence goes on from NZ_LZHP01000057.1 coordinate 14,231, forward strand.
GAACGTTTTTTTATACAAAACAATCATCTCTATCATCACATATTAGATCCCAAGACAGGCTATCCATTAGATAATGAACTAGACAGTGTGACAGTAATATCCAACTCTTCATTAGAAGGTGATATTTACTCAACGGTATTTTATGGATGGGGACTTGATAACAGCAGAAAATATTTACAAAAGCATCAAAACTTATCAGCTATATTTTTGTTAAAAAATAAAACAATAGCATTAATAAACCCAGATAATTTTGTTTTTCAACTAATTGACACTCAGTACAAAATAATCACCGATTAATCAACAGGCTTAGCATCAAAAAATGATAAAAATAACGATTATATTAGATCTTTGTTTTTACTGTTTTAATTTAATAACAGCTTAGTTTTAATAAAAAACAGTCAGAAAAACCATTGATTTTATTGAAGTTTTTTCTGGGTGGATTTGTGAGATTTAAAAAAGAAAGAATTTACATCGGTGTAATAAAATTATATTTAAATTAAAAAGGGAAATACTATGAACGTAGTAAAAAAACCGCCAGTAAAATGGCTACCATTTATAATTATTGCGGCAATTTCAGCAATACTTTGGTTGTTTATATCTCCTCCTCAAGGCATCAGTCAAGAAGGTTGGCAAACAAGCATTATCTTTATTGCAACAATTGCGTGTATTGTTGCTGAAATTATGCCAATTGGTGCAATCGGCTTATTAGCCATTACGGTATTTGCAGTATTGAGACCAACGGGAGCCGAAAGTGCTAAAAACGCTATAGAGGTATCATTAAGCGAATTAAATAGTGGGTTAATTTGGTTAATTGTTATTGCTTTTATGATTGCTCGCGGCTTTATTAAAACAGGTTTAAGTAAACGTATTGCCTATTATCTTGTGAAGATCTTAGGTAAAAATACATTGGGACTTGCCTATGGTTTAGCTGTCACTGATATGGCCTTAGCGCCAGCGATTCCAAGTACAACTGCACGTGCTGGTGGGGTTATTTACCCAATAGCTGAAGCATTAGCTATCAATTTTAATTCTAGCCCTAAGGATGAATCAAGAAACCGTATTGGTACATTTTTAATGTTAACTATTAGCCATATCAATGACATTACCTCGGCAATGTTCTTAACGGCGTTTACTGGAAATTTATTAGCTGCTAAGTTAGTGACAAAATCACTAGATATCACATTAGGCTGGGGGCAATGGTTTATTGTAGCTATTGTTCCATGCTTAGTTTCATTTATTATTATTCCTTTAGTTATCTACTTTTTAACTAACCCAGAGCTAAAAAAGACACCAGAAGCACCTAAATTAGCTGCTGAAGAATTGAAAAAAATGGGATCTATCACCGTTAAAGAAATCATTATGGGTGGAACAGTTATTCTATTATTAGCACTTTGGATTTTTGGTAAAAACTTCAATATTGATTCAACAACAACTGCCTTTATTGGTTTGACTATTTTGCTTTTAACGGGTGTATTAAGTTGGGATGACATCAAAAGTGAAAAAGCAGCTTGGGATACATTAATTTGGTTTGCGGCATTATTAATGATAGCAGGGCAAGTCAATAAACTTGGTGTGACAAAATGGTTAGGTGATACAATAGGTAGTGCAGTGCAAGGTTATTTAGGTGAAAGTAGCTGGTTATTAGTGCTGATTGTTTTATGTGTTGCGTATGTTTATTTGCACTATCTTTTTGCCAGTGGTAATGCGCATATCGCCGCTTTATTTCCAGTTTTCTTATCGATAGCTATTGCTCTTGGCGTACCCACATTTATTGCAATTTTTGCTTTAGTTATTTGTACTAACTATTTTGGTTCAATTACACAATTTGCCAATGCAAGAAATCCGCTATTATTTGCTGAAGGTTTTGTTCCTGTAAAAACTTGGTGGAAAGTCGGGTTTATTTGTAGCATTATAAATTTGGCTATCTTATTTACTGTGGGTATTTTATGGTGGAAAATAATCGGTCTTAGCTAATAACTAATTATATACACTAAAGATTATATACCGCCACATTGACTGGCGGTATTTTTATACTGAGTTAATTTTATAGCGACAAATTTTAATTGATAATTGCCAATCATCAATCGGTTTCCAATATTTTTGTTCTTGCTCTAAATCCAATAAGATTAATTTATTCTTTTCGACAAAATCTTGATTAACTTCTAACGTTATCTGGGTGGGTCTATTTTTTGATAATTTTAATTTAAATGCATCAAGATTTAGATCGGTATTTCGCTGATTATTTATTAGAATAGATAATCTAAGCATTTGCATGGCTGATATTATATGCTTGTATTCAAACAAGCTGAAATAAGGGATTTCATCAATATTAATTGATTTTCGATGATAACGAACAAGCGTTGCTAAAAGTAATTGTTGTTCTTCATTAAACCCCGGCAAATTACTATTCTTTAAAATATAACTCGAATGTTTATGAATCGAGGTAAAGTTGATTTTTAACCCAACTTCATGCAACTGCGCAGCCCAATACAATATAGATTCTAAGCTAGGTGGAATAACGATTTGTGTTTGTTGTTGCCATTGAGAAAATAAAAATTTTGCAGTTTTAACCACTTGTTTTGCATGGCGTTGATCAACGTTGTAATGATCGGAAAGTAATTGAGCCGTATTTTGTCTAATATCTCGGAAATTAGGACCATCAATGAGTTCATAAAGCACGCCTTCACGTAATGCACACGGACTAAAGCGTAAAGCCTCTAAGCCTAGGGCATAAAAAATACCACAAAATATTGCCAGCCCACTAACAAATATGCTTTTTCTTTCATTAGAAAGTGAAGGGTAGTTAATATCTTGGCAAGATTTAAATTCCAAAATATAACGAATTAAATCATCTAGCCTTTTAGGCGTAATAATTCCATCACAGACACCAATGTCTAATAAAATACGATAAATAGCTTTAATCGTTCCAGATGATCCAAATGCTACAGTGATTTTCTGCTTTTTAATAATATGAATCATACTTTCAATTTGTTGTTCGGCGGCAAGCCTTGCTCGTTGAAATGAATCAAAATCGATTTTTTGATCATGAAAGAATTGCTTAGCATAAGTTACACACCCCATGGGACGGCTAGCTACAAGCAATGGTTTTAAATCATTTCCTTTTCCTATTGCTATTTCAGTCGATCCACCACCGATATCTACTACAAATTTGGTATCAGTTGACGATGTTGATTCTGTCGTCATGGCACCTAAATAAATAAGGCGAGCCTCTTCTTGACCTGAAATAATTTCAATAGGAAAAGGAAATACTTTGGCTGCAGCCATCAAAAATTGATGCTTATTTTGGGCAACACGCAAAGTATGCGTCGCTATAACACGAACATGTTCAGCTGGAAATCCTTTTAATCGTTCAGCAAATAATTCAAGGCACTGTACTCCTCGTATAATGCTTGATTCATTGAGCTGATTATTAGCATTAAGCCCCGTTGCAAGATGAATGTTTTTTTTATTTTTATAAATAATTTGCATTGCACCATCAATGATACGGACTATAACCATATAAAAGCTGTTTGAACCAAGATCAACTACGGCATATTCATTGAATTTGTTCACTTTAAAATCCTCAATTCATTATTCAAATGATTCTAACCGTTTCAAATAATCATAAATGGCATATTGGGCTCTGGTTTTTTTCTTATTACCTCTTTGCACATAATTGTTGGTGGCATCTTTATCAATAATGCGAGCTTTTACGTTATCATTGCACTGTATATCAAAAATATTATGAATAGTTGATTTTATTATTGGATCGAAGATTTTTACACCCACTTCAATACGGTTATCGAGATTACGAGGCATCCAGTCTGCGGAAGAAATATATGTATCTTTTTTTCCATCATTTTCAAAAATATAGACACGAGCATGCTCCAAAAACTGATCAACAATACTGGTGACCGTGATATTTTCACTTAAGTTAGGAATTTGCGGTACCAATACACAGGTTCCTCTTACTACCATTCTAATTTTTACTCCAGCACATGATGCGCGATATAGTTGATCTATCATATCTTGATCTGTTATTGCATTTAACTTTAAATAGATACCAGCGGGTTTCCCCACTTTTGCATTATTTATTTCCCGTTCGATAAACTCATAAAATCGTAATCGTGTATTTTGCGGTGAAACAAGCAAATGGTTGAATGATACAGGTTTGAACGGGTTTTCAATAAAATTAAATACTTTTCTAACTTCATCGGTAATGGCTGGATCTGCGGTTAATAGTGAAAAATCGGTATAAATGGCCGCCGTTCTTTCATTAAAATTACCAGAACCAATATGAGCATAACGAACAATTCCATCATCTTCTTTACGATCAATTAAAAATAACTTGGCATGGATCTTAAGTTTTGGTTGTGAATAGATGACTTTAATTCCGCTACTAATTAGCCGTTTTGCCCATTTTATATTTGCTTCCTCATCAAATCTTGCCTGTAACTCAACCACTACAGTAACTTTTTTACCATTATTAGCAGCATTAATCGCAGTATGAATAAAACGTGAGTCTTTAGCTACTCGATATATGTTCATGCGAATATGCGTAACAGAAGGATCAAATGAGGCTTGGCGCATAATTTCAAGAACATGCCCAAAAGAATAGTAAGGATAATAAAGTAAAACATCGCGATCTTTTATTGTATCAAAAGCATTACGAAATTGTTTAAATCGATTATAACTTAGGCTTGAAATTTTTTTATTTAATAGCTTCTTCTGTCCAAAATCAGGAAACTTGACCAGATCTTTAAAATTAGGATAGCGACCGCCAGGCATCGCCTCTTGTTCAGTTAATCGTAATTTATTAATTAACAATTCAAATAATGCTTTTGGCATATCTTTTTGATAAGTAAAGCGTACAGGCTGTGCCGTTAAACGTTGTTTTAAACCTTGAGACATAAGCTCAAGTAAACTATCTAATTCGGTGTTTAATTCGTATTCTGCATCCCTATTGATATTAATTGAATAAGCATTTAATTCTTTGGCATCAAAAAATATTTTAAAAATATCCGTTAAGCAATATCGAAGTATGTTGTCTAAAAAGATAATGGATTTATTTTTAGTGGACACTTCAGATGGCAATAATACAAAACGAGAAACTTTATCTGTTGGTAGTTCCAGTAATGCATAACTGATATTATCTTCACAAATAATTTCTACAGCCAAATAAGCATGATCATCTTTTAAAAATTGAATAAGCTCTGTATGGCTATCGAGCAAAATAGGGGTTATGTACTGCCTAAGATTTTGTTTATAATAATTCTTTATCCAATTTTCTTGATAGGCGGAAAGTTGTCGTTCATTAATCAAAAAGATTTGATTTCTAGCCATTTCTAATAATAATTCATTGTAGAGCTGATCAAATTGTAATTCCAATTGGATAACTTTTTGATTTACTTGGCGCAATAAATTCTTAGCATTAGGCAAAGAATGTGCTTGTTCTTGTTCAATAAGCACATATTTTTTTAGGTTAGCAAACTGTACTTTATAAAATTCATCAAGGTTACTTGAGTATATGCCTAAAAAACGCACACGTTCAATAAGTGGATTACTTTTATCTGCCGCCTCTTGTAAAACACGTTGATTAAAAGACAACCAACTGAGTTCTTTAGGTAAATATACTTTTTCTTCAATCATTTTAGTTTTTCAAACTCGATTAATAA
>NZ_LZHP01000058.1:0-29878 GCF_001690605.1 Gilliamella sp. Nev6-6
CTAAAACCATTTTTCTAAGGATATTCCATTGAATATTATTGTTTTTATTATAAATATAGCTTGAAGATAAACTTGTGCCAATGATGGTTGCTAATGAGGTTGCAATCGCGATATGGTTAACCCAAGCATTACCTAGATTAAAATAATTTAAGGTAAAGATTAAGGAGGGCACTATTAATGCACCACCGCCAACACCAAACATACCAGCTAATAATCCCGCAACAGCGCCTATAGAAAGGAATATAATAAATTCAAGAATCATGTTTAATCCTTAAAGTATGGTAACACTAATACCCCATCTTTTTTGTTAAGTAAAAATTAAGATTAGATAATTGATTCTACTTATCTACCGTTTAATATCATTATCAGGTTTGATTGCAAAATAGTAAATTAAAAGATGACAAGATGGTTAAAAAATCTTATGTTATTTAGCCGACGGTAACGAATAAAAGTTTAAAAATAAATTGACGGGAGTGAATAATGAAAGATCGTTTAAAGTGGATTGATGATTTTGGTTTTTTAGGCGAAACAGCCAGTGGGCACTCGTTAGTTATGGATGGCGGTATTGAACATGGAGGGCGTAATCGTGGTGCTCGCCCTATGGAGCTTTTGTTACATGGTGCAGCAGGTTGTATGGCTTATGATATTATCGCTATTTTAAAAAATAATAAAAAAGATATTCGCGATCTTTGGATAGAAATTGATAAAACTCAAGCAGAATCTTCACCAAAAGTCTATACATCTATTAATTTCCATATTGTGATTACAGGTATCAATATAGATGATCAAGCAGTAGAAAGAGCCGTGAAACTTGCTTCAGAAAAATACTGTAGTGCCTCTATCATGCTAGGAAAAACCGCAAAAATGTCTTATACCTATGAGGTTAGAGAATATCACTAAAGTTTATTCTTATAACGAATAATTATAATCTAATAACAAGCTGATCTTAGTGTATTTTGCATTAATCATTTAACATTTTATTAGTCAGAGCAATAAGAGAGTGGTTATGCAACAATTAAGTAAAACTATGCGATTTCGGGATATGGTTATTCTGGGATTGCTTTTTATTGGTCCAGCAGCACCAATAGGGTTATTTGGTGTTTTAGATGCAATCAGTGATGGTGCAGTTGTTTTAGTTTATATTGTAGCAACTTTGGTAATGGCATTTACCGCATTTTCTTACGCTAGAATGGCAAACGCTTTACCTCATGCAGGAGCGGTTTATGCTTATTGTTCGATTGGTATTCATGCTAATGTGGGATTTTTAGTCGGTTGGTTGTTATTGCTTGATTATATGTTTATTCCTGCTGTTGCTTACTTATTTAGCGGTATTTCGTTCAACGCCTTAATGCCTGACGTACCGGTATGGGGATGGACTTGTTTGGCGGTTGTATTAACTACCACGTTGAATTTAATTGGCATCAAAAAATCGGCTAAAATTACATTAATTATCTTACTATTTGAAATTATTGTATTGTTTGCTGTGCTATTTGTTGGTATTTGGCTAATAGCAACTAGTGATATTAGTCGAGATTGGTTGAAACCTTTTTGGGGCGGTGATTTATTTAGCTGGGCTAATTTGTTTAATGCTGTATCTATTGCGGTACTCTCTTATTTGGGATTTGATGCTATTGCGACTTTTTCTGAAGAAAACGGTGGCTCCCATAATTTAGTGAGTAAAGCCATTATGAGCTGTTTAATTTTAGCTGGCTGCCTATTTGTAATTCAAATTTATGTTGGTGCTTTACTTAATCCTTATAATCCAGAATATTTGCGTAGTCATCCTGAACTACAGGGTAAAGCTTACTATAATATTGTTAATCAAGAAATTAACTTATATCTAGGATGGGCGCTAAGTTTGATGAAAGCCATTGGTGCATCATTTGCTGCAATGGTTGGGCAAGCTGCCGCAAGTCGTCTTTTATTCAGTATGGGGCGCGATAAGCGTTTACCTTCATTTTTTGCTAAAGTGGGTAAAAAAAGTGGCGTGCCGGCAATGGCTATTTTATGCTCTGCGCTAATTAATTTATGTTTAGTTGTTATTGCCGCCAATCATGATAAAGGATTAGCAACTCTAGTGTCATTTGTTGATATTGGTGCGTTAACGGCATTTATTATGTTACATTTATCTGTAATCGGTTACTTTAAGTTCAAAAGACATTCAAAGGGTTGGCGTTCTTGGGTTTTAAATATCTTTATGCCTATTATTGGTATTATAGTGTTATTACCTGTATTACTACATATTGATAATGATGCAAAAATTGTCGGTGTAATTTGGTTAGCAATTGGTATGATTATTCTCTATTTAAACAAAGAGCAGGCTCAATTAGTTTGCTTAGAAAAACATGAATAATAAACTTAATACATTTATTGAAGATTTATTGCATCTTAATTAAGATGGCAGTATTTTCCTATTTTCCACAGGCGTTATAATAAAATGCTATCAGAAATATTACGTGGTGCGTTAATTTCCGCTAGCCTAATCATTGCTATTGGTGCACAAAATTTATTTGTTCTCAAACAGGGAATATTAAAAAACCATATTTTCTATGTGTCGGCAATTTGTTTTATTTGTGATTTTGTATTAATGTCGATTGGCATTCTAGGGGTGGGCTCTTTCATTAGTTGTAATCCTTTAATCACAAATCTGCTAGCAATAATGGGGGTGTTTTTTTTAATTTGGTATGGTTTTAGTGCGTTTAAAAGTGCAATTAAAGGCACAAGCAATATGCAAATAGAATCTCAAAATGTGAATAATAGCCGTTTAATCAAGGTGGTAGTTGCAACGTTAGCGGTCACTTTGCTTAACCCACATGTATATTTAGATACGGTTGTGATTGTTGGGGGAATAGCTGGCACATTAAATAGTGAACAAAAACTGGCATTTTTGATTGGCGCTGTTTGTGTCTCTTTTGTATGGTTCTTTGGTATTGGTTATGGTGCAAGATTGTTAGCGCCATTATTTAAACAAAAAAAGATGTGGATAATATTAGATTGTCTAGTTGGCACTGTCATGTTGTACATCGCTTATCGGCTAGTTTTTTTATGTCGTTTATAACAATTAAAGCTAGAACAGTAAATAGGCTATAGCCTATATGATTCAAAGAGCGTTCGGCCTATTAATAAACATCCTTACTTTGCTCATCAAACATCCATTTAAGATCTTTAAATAATAAAGGCTCTTTTGGGCATTTTTATCTCCCCCTTGAGAGCAATTATCAAATAATATTATGAAATAATAATGTGACTATTATCACAATTACATGTATTTGTTAAATTATAAGATATCTTCTTTATATAATTAGTGCTAGCTTACATAGTATAAATTGGGATTGTTACTGTACAGCTAATTGTCTATACAGGCAAAACCTAAACATTTTGGTTAATAAAGTGTTTAGGTTTTTTTATATAAGGGTTTTGTTTTATATAAAGGAAAGTTGAAGCGTATGGATTAGTTATAGCGTAGATATAAGATGGTTTATTACTGTTTATTCAATTCAGTTATTTTATAAATTTACTATTAATAAATGCGTAATAGATCACTTAAGGAGAAAACAATGAAAAGTAATATTTTAAAACTAACACTATTAATTAGTGCGGTTCTTACCACAAGTCCATTATTTGCTATTGACCAAGTCAAAATTGAAAGCAATCAATTAAAAAAAATAACTGTGGATGGTCTTGAGTTTAAAGATATGGATAAAAATGGAAAATTAACTCCATATGAAGATTGGCGTTTATCGCCACAGCAACGAGCACAGGATTTGCTTTCAAGAATGTCATTAGAAGAGAAAGCTGGGATAATGATGCATGGCAATGCGCCAAGTGTAAATAATGAAATAGGGCGTGGTGATAAATATGATTTTAAAAAGCTGACTGTTTTGATTCTGAAAGATAAAGTTAATAGCTTTATAACCAGATTAGAAGTTAATCCTAAAGATTTTGCGGAGCAGAATAATCAGTTACAAAAAATAGCTGAATCTTCTCGTTTATCCATTCCATTGACAATAAGTGTTGATCCTAGAAATACGTTTTATTATGGTAATGAGTTAGGTATAAAAAGTGGTTTTAGTCAGTGGCCTGGAACATTAGGCATGGCGGCTATTGGTCGTGAAAAAGATATCAATGAATATGGCGATATTATCCGTCAAGAATACCGTTCATTAGGTGTAACGCAAGCCTTGTCACCCATGGCCGATTTAGGTACAGAACCGCGTTGGGCTAGATTTGAGGGGACATTTGGTGAAAATCCTGAGTTAAGCAAAAAAATGGTTCGTGGTTATATATCTGGAATACAAAATGGTAGCACAGGTCTAAATTCGCAAAGTGTCGCTGCCGTTGTGAAACACTGGGTGGGATATGGTGCTGCCGAAAATGGATTTGATAGTCATAGTGCTTATGGTAAATATGCGCTTTTTACCCATAAAGATAGCTTAAAAGAACATATTATTCCATTTACAGGCGCTTTTGAGGTAAATGTTGCAGGTGTCATGCCAACTTATTCTATATTGAAAAATGCTCAGCTAGGTGATCATAAATTTGATGCTGTTGGCGGTGGGTTTAATTCATTTTTATTGCAAGATCTATTACGTAATACTTATCAGTTTAAAGGTGTTGTTATAAGTGATTGGAGTATTACTAATGATTGTAATGATGTTTGTGTTAATGGAACAGCTTCGGGAATTAAACCGAAAGTTGAAGGCATGCCATGGGGAGTTGAGGATCTTACTAAAGAACAACGCTTTATTAAAGCTTTTCATGCTGGCATTCAACAGTTTGGCGGGGTTAGCGATAGTTCAATTATTGTAACTGCTGTTAAGAATAAAAAAATTGCCGAAAAAGATATCGATAAAGCCGTTTTAGCGATTTTGATTCAAAAATTTTCTCTAGGTCAATTTGAAACACCATATGTAGATCCAAACAAAACAAGTATTGTTGGCAACAAAGATTTTCAAAAGATGGCGAGTCAGGCCCAATATAATTCTTTGGTATTACTTGAAAATATACAAAAAACATTACCATTAAACGCCAATAACAAAATCTATTTATATGGATTTTTACCAAATGCTAAAAATCTGTTAAAGAATAAAGTGAATATTGTTGATAAATTAGAGCAAGCTGATGTGGTTGTTGCCCGAATAAATGCACCTTATGAGCAAAATCATAAAGGTTACTTTTTTGGCTTAGAGCATCATGAGGGATCTTTAGCATTTCCTCCTAACGATAAAGATATTGAATTTATTGCGCAAGCAAGTAAAACGCATCCTGTTGTTGTTACTGTTTATTTAGATAGGCCAGCAATTGTCACTCCATTAAAACAATACGCTAGTGCTGTTATTGCTAATTTTGGGGTAAATGATGAAGTATTGTTTGATAGATTATTTGGTGACAAACCTTACGTAGCTAAAATACCATTTTCACTACCAGACTCGATGGATAGCGTACAGCAACAATCTTCAGATCTGCCTAATGATATGAAAGCACTCTATCCGCTTGGTTATGGTTTAACGCAGTAAGGGATAACGCATTGGTTTTATAAATTATTTTTGTAAATTATTTTGTGTGTTTGCCTGTTTTTAACGCATTCTAATGCACAAAGAAAGCCAATAAACATGGATGAAAAAAGATTAATAGGCTTGATAATAGAATTAGCGAAGATATTAAAACTAAAATATTAAAAATTAAGACGATTTGGGTAATTTTGAATAAATTAAATCATCAAAATTACCCTCAATGCAGAAATAGGGTAATTAATAATGTTGCCGATACAAAGTTATTTTCCCATCCACAAATCATTTATATCATTGCTTGTTTAAATAAAAAGTTATTTATTAGCAATACAATAAGGTCTGAAAAATTCGTTTGGGAATAATCATAATCAAAGAATATTTTTTACATATTTACAAGCATCTTTATGGTTATTTTTACAAGCTTGCTGAAAATAATATTTTGCTTTGTAAATATCTTGTGCAACTCCTTGGCCATTTTGATACATGATACCTAAATAGTATTGAGCTTCCGCATAATTTTGTTGCGCAGAAAGCTGAAACCACGCTAATGCTTTACTGTAATCTTTTGCAAACCATGACCCTTGATAATATAACCAGCCTAAGCTACATTGCGCATCTGGATTGCCAGATTCCGCAGCTTCAGTATCTAACTCAACGCCTTTGGCAAAATCTTTTTTTAACCCACCCAATCCATTGTAATACATATTAGCTAAATTATGTTTTGCCATCATATTGCCTTTTTGGGCAGCTTGCTCATAAAGTTTTCTGGCTGTCGTGTAGCTTTTTTTTACCGCAGTTCCGTTATAATAGAAAACGCCTAGATTATTGAGTGCCTCTTTATTACCTTGTTTTGCTGCTTTTTCATACCACTCTTTGGCTTTAAAATAATTTTGACTGATACTGTTATCATTTAAATTTTGTTCAATTCCTTTACGATAATGTTTTTTTTCTGCAAATTCGTAAAGTGTCCCCATATTATATTGGCCTAGAGCATTACCACTCAATGCTGCTTTTTCATATAACTCTTTTCCTTTTAGTAAATTTTGCTCTACGCCTTGACCTGTAGCATACATATAGCCTAAAGCTACTTGGGCATCAGAGTGATTTTGATTAACTGCTTTTTGATACCATTCAATAGCTTTTGCATAATCTTGTTTAACACCTAGGCCATAGTTATACATATAACCTAAATTGTATTGTGCTTCAGCGTTATTTTGTTCAGTCGCTTTTTTATATTCAACATTAAAATTGTATTTTGTATTGAGTTGTGCGAAAACTGAAATGTTTACAGATATTAATAAGCAAATTATCAATGTTAATTTTTTCATTTATCTGCCTGCGTTAGTTGGGGAAGATTGTTTTTATTAAAGGATCTTTTTTATTTATTTGCAAGCTTATTTATGATTATTTAATAAGCATAAATATCTTTTTTATCTTTATCTGATTACATGTCGATTTATTTTAATGTGCAGACATGTTCATTTATTATTGCTGTCTAGTTTTCAAGTTTACGTGATGGAACGTGGAGGTAAAGGATTGCATTCTACCATATAGAAACAAGCACCAAAAAGAATCATAATATTTTTTATTCGGATGTAATGAGAAGACCTATACTGTAGAAGATTTCAAAAATAACAAAGAACTACTAGATAAATACCTTAAAAAGGTGAAAATGGTTAAATTGTTGGTGATAGTTTAAATTGTCAAAACTTTTTCAAAGCTATTTGAATTTTAAACTCATCAAAACGCAATCCTTACGCACGGGATTCATTTAACTAAGAAGCTACATTGTGGCTTTTAATATTCTTTGTGATGACGCTTTTATAATAAATTGATTTTTCTTATTTATTATAAACATGTCACCATTTTGAATAGTCATCTTATCTCTTGGCAAAGTTGTTTTTGAGGACAATATCTGATTTACTAAGAGTTGTAGTTGATGATTTTTAAAAAAGTACAAAAATAATTAATAAATTTATTATTGCGAGGATATTATGAAAAAAATACTAATATTTATTACTGCCCTATTTTTATTCGGATGTAATGAGAAAACCTATACAGTTGACGATTTCAAAAATAATAAAGAACTACTAGATAAATATCGTAAAATGTGCCAGAACGGTGAAATAGATGGGGATAGTTTAAATTGTCAAAACTCTTTCAAAGTAATAGTTGAACTTAGTAGACCAACTAATACGGGAAAATGGACGGATTAATTTAAAAGTATAAAAGCCACTTATGTGGCTTTGAAAATTTTATCTGTGATCAGTTTATAGACTTAATTTGATTCTTATTCATTATAAACTTAATGTCGCTATTATTTGATTTGAGCCTCATTGGGTTTTAGTCACAACCGCAATCATTATCACTAGCTTGTTTTTTCTTAGCTTGTTGTTTGGCTACAATGGCATTGACCTTTTTTGTTACAACAATTAAATGATCTTTTGCATCAGAATAATTTTGCTCTGCAGCCTTAGCAAACCATTGTTTTGCTTTAAAATAGTTCTTTTTTACACCTGTGCCTTGGTAGTAGAGCATGGCTAATGTATATTGGGCAATTGCATCCCCTTTTTTAGCGGCTTTAGTATCCCACTCAATTCCTTTTGAATAGTTTTGTTTTGTGCCTTGCCCGTTAAAGTACAATAAAGCTAAGCTATGTTGAGCGGCAATATTGCCTTGATTGGCTGCTTTTTCAAACCATTCTTTTGCTTTAATATAGTCAGGCTGTGTTTCTGATTGCTGTTCGAATCCATTTTCGATCCCTTTAAATTGGCGTTTTTTAGCATATGAACCATCGGCATACATAAGGCCTACATGGTACTGCGCTTCAGCATCATTTTGTTCTGTTGCTTTTTGATGCTCTTGATTAAAATCAAACATAGTTTGTTGATCGGCATTTGCCGCAATACTAAAACATAAAACTAGTGATAACGTAGCAAAAAACTTTAGCATACAACTTCCTTCAAAAATAAATACCGAGTATTTTATCGTATTTATTTGTTTAGTATAGCTTAATTAGTTTGTTTCAACCTTAATCGCGATCGTGAAGGTGGTATAATATTGTTATTGATATCAATAATACACTGTAATTAGCTATGGCTTTTTAGCTTAGGGGATGAGTATTGATTAGATTTTAAAGCGAAAATAGTAAATTGTGATCTTAACTATTCAGCGCGTTGTGAGTTTTATTCGTTTAAGGCAGCACTATCAATTATAACAGTTTATTTTAAATAAATTTGCTAGATACTAGTTAGCATTTCTATTACTTTTCTTACTTGATATTAGGTAATGTCTATCTGCTGAGTGTCAATATGATGAAATGGTGGGTCGTGAGCGATTCGAACGCTCGACCAACGGATTAAAAGTCCGCTGCTCTACCGACTGAGCTAACGACCCATCTAAAGATGGTGGGTGATACCGGGTTCGAACCAGTGACCCCCTCCTTGTAAGGGAGGTGCTCTCCCAACTGAGCTAATCACCCCAAGTGTTTCATTACAGAAACGTCACGGTAAAGATTGGTGGGTGATACCGGGTTCGAACCAGTGACCCCCTCCTTGTAAGGGAGGTGCTCTCCCAACTGAGCTAATCACCCTTACCGTGTGGATGTGCATTATAAGGCACGCCTTGTTTCAGTCAACCCTTTTTTTTAAATTTCTCTAAAATTTGCTTCGTTCGATTTAATTTTAAACATTTTTTGGGTAATAGTTCGCAAAAATACCTTTTATCCATTCTTATTTTAAAAAGGACGATTAGGATTAAGCCATGTTGTTAGCAAAAATGAAAAGATAACCCATCATGCTTTTTAATAAAAAACGCATCATTATTTATGTCGAACCTACTATTTTACGTTATAGGATAGTGAACGCAGTTAAGCAACACACTACATCAAATGCTAGCGAAGATCTAATTGTATGGAATTATCAAAATGAGGCTGATTTAGCGGTTTTCATTGATGATCTACAAAAAAAATTTTCTGCTCGCACTGAATTTGAGCTCAATTTGGACATTAATTTAACCCAAATGCAACAACTAGCTTTGCCAGATGTAAAGCTCAAATTCAATGAATTGAGTTTATATGTTGAAGCTAACATCCATAAATTATTTCAATTACCAGCTAAAAGCGTGTTTTTTGATTTTGCTTATGCAAATGAACAAAAAAAGCAAATTACAGTGGTGATAGCTGAACGTCATTATATTGAAAATTGGATTAATCTTTTTAATAAGTATGGATTGTTATTAACGTTTGTGGGGTGTGGGTTTGAAAATACTAAAATTAATTTTTTACCTTGGCGGCAAGAGAAGCAAACAAAGCAACAACGGCAACTGATATTCGTGGCGACTAGTGTTATTGGCGCAATCGGTTGCTTGCTTTGTTATTTGTGGATGCAAGCTCAAAACGAGCTACAAACTTATGATGAAAAACGCTTGCAACAACAAGGTATAACACAAAAACTAACTGAAGAACTAATGCATGATTTGCCTAATCCATCATTAAGCCAAAAACAAATTCAGCAATCTTTAGTATTGCTTTCACAGCAGTTACCTTCTGTAATTTGGCTTGATTGTTTTTATTATGAACCACAAAAAGTAAAGATTGAAGGGCAAAGCTTTAGTTATGTTGAGCTAACTAAATTTAATCAAAGTTTGTTAACGCTAAAAAATATAAGTAACAGTCAAGTTAAAACAATCTTATCCCATAAAAATCATTTATTTTTTGAAATGGAAATAATGCTTAGTGAATAGTGATTTTTTTGAACGCCCAATTTGGCAACAATATATGCTTTGTGTTTTATTTGGTTTGGCGTTTTTTGTAATCGTTTATCTGTTGTTTATTAAAGATATTCGGCAACAAGCACAGCTAGCAGTCGAGTCATATCAGCAAATAGTTATTGAAAATGAGCAATTACAAGCAAAAGCTAGTCGTTATCAGGCAAGTAAAAATACTTTATATAGTTTGATATCAGATAAGGAATTCGCATTGGCGATCGAGCAAAATCATCTTTCATTAGTATCTTTTAAGCATTATCAAACAGATAAAACAGCTAATTGGGAGATTGAGTTAGAGGGGCAGTTTTTTGATTTTATGAATTTAATTTCATCATTAACCGATGATTTTTACTATCTTGATTTTAAAAATCTTAAAATCAGCAAGCAAGATCAGCAGTTACAAATAATGTTTACTTTATTGTTTGAAAAGGACTATCAATGAAGCCCTATCTTTATAAATATATCGTTTTATTTTGTGCTATCTGTTTTGAGTTAAAAGCTAATATCCTGTTGGAAAGCGATCCTTTTCAACAACATTACCGAGTTTCTTGTAGTGAACAAACAACATTACTACTTGAGCAAATTCAAGCTTGGCATTTTAGAGGGTTTATGAAACAAATTGATCCGAATTATCAACAAATTTGGTTAGCTTCTGATAATCATTGGCTAGCAATAACTGATAATACAGTGCCAAATGTTTTGTTTCCTTGGTATGTACAATCTTCACTAAACGATAAAATAATATGGCAAGCAGATTTACCTGATTATTGCCATAATATTGTATTATGGACGATGTTGCTAAATGAGTAATAAAATTGCCGAAAACAAAAAATATCAAGATTTACAATTGGTTATTTACATATTAACTAAGGTTAAAAGCCGTTTGCTGATAGTATTTATATTTTTAGCAATCAACACAAATGTTAGTAATGCCAATATACTCCCATCATCAAACGCTGATCAGCAAAAAAATATTTCAATGGCATTTTATCAAACGGATATTGCAATTATCTTGCAAGCGTTAGCCGATAGTAAACAAATGAACCTGGTTATGTCAGAAGATATATCAATTAAACAGACCATTAAACTCAATAATGTTGATTGGCATAAAGCGCTAAAAATCATATTAGATTCAGCGAATTTACAAGCAGAAATTGATGATAATATTTTGCTTATTTCTAAAGCGATAGATCCTGAAATTTTATTGCAAAAACAACAATCAGAACAAAGAGAAAAAGAATTAAACCAACCTATTAGTTCTTTATTTATAGCTGTTAATTATGCAGATCCAACAGCTTTAATTGAAATGATTCAACAGCAAGATTTGTTATCACAACGAGGCCGGGTTACATTTGATAAACGGACCAATTCCCTCGTTATTGCTGATGTGCCAAAACAATTTGCAAATATCAAAAAATTAGTTAAAACACTGGATAAACCGATGCCCCAAGTTCATATCTCAGCGCATATTGTTACCATGAGTGATGAAAGTATGTCAGAACTGGGTATTAAATGGGGGTATGAAGGGTCTTCATCGCAATTATTAGATAAGTTTGATGTTGGGCTTGGGGTCAGCCATTCAACCTCTACAGTTGGTTTTAATTTAGCTAAACTATCGGGACATTTACTCAATTTAGAGCTGTCAGCGCTTGAATCTGAGAATCAACTTGAGATTATAGCCAGCCCTAATTTACTTACAGCTAATCAAAATATGGCGTCAATAAAACAAGGTACAGAAATTCCTTACGAGGTTTCTAGCGGTAGTAATGGTGCTACTTCAATTGAATTCAAGCATGCTGTTTTGGGGTTAGAAGTGACACCTAAAATATTATCTGATGAGCTTATGGTTTTAGATTTGTATATCACGCAAAATACGGCTGGGCGTTCAATAAAACGTAGTGATAACGGTGAAGTATTAGCTATTGATACGCAAGAGATTAAAACACAAGTTCAGATAAAAAATGGAGAAACCGTTGTATTAGGTGGTATAGTTCAACAAGTTAATACTAAAAATAAGCAAAAAGTGCCTAGTGCTGGGGACATACCATTAATTGGTCGTTTATTTAAACACAATAGTAACAAACAACAAAAACGTGAGCTTGTTATTTTTATTACGCCACAATTGGTTGAGTAAATGTCAATGGAGTTGTATTATATTTTAACTTGTTTTAGCTTTGGCTTTGATAAGTAATTATTGTTTTAAAGCCTATAATTTTAGTCGTTATTATTACCATTTATTATAAAAGTAGAGAATATTATGCATGTTGTTGCTTCTGATCTAGACGGTACTTTATTAACACCTGAACATAGCTTATCGCCTTATACCAAACAAGTTCTTCAAGCGCTTCGTAAAAAAGGTATCCATTTTGTTTTTGCAACTGGTCGGCACCACATTGATGTTGCCCAAATGCGGGAAAATATGGAAATTGATGCTTTTATGATTACTTCTAACGGTGCGAGAGTGCATGATAGTGCGGGCAATTTAGTTTTTAGCCAAAGTATTGAGCCATCGCTTGCTTGTGAAATAGCTAAAATGAGTATGGATGACCCTTTAGTTTATACTCATTTATATCGTGGTGATCATTGGTTAATCAATAAAGAAGATACATTTTCATTAGAATTTTACCAAGACACCCAGTTTACTTATCAGTTATTTAACCCACTTGATTTTGATACTAATGATATTGCTAAAATTTATTTTACTACTACTGACGATGCGCTTTACCCACATTTGGTTCAGTTAAAAAATCGGTTAGAAGCAAAATTCGGTAATAAAATTAGCATTGCCTTTTCAACATTAAATTGCCTTGAAGTAATGGCTGAAAATGTGTCTAAAGGTAGTGCATTGAAAAAGGTTGTTGAAAAACTAGGCTACAGTTTACAAGACAGTATTGCTTTTGGTGATGGCATGAATGACTACGAAATGCTAAAAGCTGCCGGTAAAGGTTGCATAATGCAAAATGGCAGTGCTGAGCTAAAGGCATTGTTACCAAAATTAGAGGTTATTGGATCAAATGCTGAAGAGGCTGTGCCACATTACCTAAGTAAATTATTTTTATAATGATCAGATTCAAAAAATGAATATAATTTTTGATAAAGAACTCAATACATTAGGACTGCGCTGTCCTGAACCGATTATGTTAATCAGGAAAGCAATTCGAGATCTGGCTATCGGGCAAGTCCTTTATGTGATTGCCGATGATTTGGCGACGACCCGTGATGTTCCTAGTTTTTGTCGCCATATGGAGCACCAATTGCTGTCATCACAAATAGAGTCTCAACCTTATCAGTACTGGATTAAAAAATCACATTAGTTAAACAGCTATTTTGATGAAAAATTTTATAAAAAAAGTACGTGAGTTAAGTTAGATCAACTTGTTTTAGGTAAAAACGTAATGTACGCCAATCATTGGCTTGAAGATTATCGGCCATTAACAAAAGTGTACAGTGCTTACCGTCATGTCTGGATTTTAAATTCAGGATAATAACATAGCGGAATATAAGCGGTGTATGCATTAAATACCAGCGCTGTTTATGCCAATAAATTTGATTGATAGTGTGAAATAACACAAATTCACCTTTAATTGTTTTGAAATAACATAGGCTATGCCACCATTGAATTATTAATAAGATTAGAATAATAAAGGTATAAGTATTTAAGGATGTATTAGCAAACATGACTAGACAAAGCATCATAAGTATTGAATAAAACAGAGTTGAAATCATTAATTGTAGCTTGGATATGTTAAGTTTTATGCTCCACATAATGTAAGATGTATTGGGTTAAAATAGAATTATTTCACGATTTCTTTAAAAATTGCTTAAAATAATGCTAAAGATGGGAGATAATGCACACAATTTTAGTGTGTTTTAATGGGTGAGCGATCAATCATTAGCATTTTCTTTTAATGTCAATGTGAAGATCCTTATCGAAAGATAGGTTGAGTAAATTTGGCGCAGAGATAACTCTGATGCCATTATTTTTGCCTTAAAAATTTAGATAGGAAAGATTTGTGATATTAATTAAAGTGTTAAAATTTCTTCTAAAATTATTCATCGGTTTATTTCTTTGTGGCTTGGTTATTGGTATTGCTGGTTATGCTTATTATTCTAAAGACCTTCCGGACGTTACAACATTAAAAGATGTTCGATTACAAACACCAATGCAAGTATTAAGTAAAGATGGCGAGCTAATCGCTACCTTTGGTGAACGTCGTAGAACCCCATTAAAATATAACGAAATTCCACCAATTGTGGTTAATGCCGTTATAGCAACCGAAGACGCTCGTTTTCATGAACATTTTGGTATCGACCCAATTGGTATTGCTCGAGCGATGTATATTGGTTTAAAACATAAAGGGTTTTCTCAAGGTGGTAGTACAATCACTCAGCAAGTCGCAAAAAACTTTTTCTTAACTCCTGAAAAAAGCATAACCCGTAAAGCTAAAGAAATAATTTTGGCTATTCGTATGGAAAAAGAGTTATCGAAAGAAGAAATCATGGCACTGTACCTTAATATGATTAATTTTGGTTCTAGAGCATATGGTGTTGCAGCGGCATCTTATACATTTTTTGGTAAAACACCAGAACAGTTAACCATTGATGAAGCTGCTTTATTAGCAGGCTTACCAAACGCGCCATCTGCGTTTAACCCTATTTCACACCCTGATCGTGCATTGGTTAGACGTAATTGGGTGTTAGGTCGTATGTTAGATCAATCCTATATCACTCAAGCTGAATATAATGAAGCGATTACAAAACCTTTAGGAGCAAGTTATCACTCACCACAAATTGAATTTTCTGCTCCTTATGTAGCTGAAATGGCGCGCCAATTTATGTACGATAAGTTTGGTGAAAATGCTTATACGGACGGCTATAAAGTCTATACGACTATCTCGAAAACAGATCAAATAGCGGCTACTGAATCAGTACAAAAACATATTATTGATTATGATATCAGGCATGGTTATCGAGGTGCTGAAAAAGTATTATGGAAGCAAAATGAAACGCCATGGAATTCGGAGCAAATTCAACAAACTCTTGATAAATATATTTGTTATAGCGGTATGTGCCCAGCGGTTGTCATGACTTCATCAGATAAAGAAGCAACGGCTGTATTATCTGATAAAAGTAATATTACTATTACATATCAAAATATGAAATGGGCTCGACCATTTATTAGTGATACTCGGCAGGGGGCATTTCCTAAAAAGGTGTCTGACACGTTAACAGCAGGACAACTAATTTGGGTGAAAAAATCTGCTGATAATTGGGAGTTAGCACAAATCCCAGCAGTTAATGCTGCTTTAGTATCGCTTGACTCAGATAATGGCGCCATTAAAGCAATTGTAGGCGGTTATGATTTCAATTTAAGTAAATTTAACCGAGCAACTCAAGCGCTTCGACAATTAGGTTCGAATATTAAACCGTTTATTTATACTTCAACGTTAGAGCAAGGTTTAACAATGGCTACACTTCTTAATGACGCGCCAATTGTCCGCTCTACAGGTAGTGCTACATGGCGCCCGAAAAACTCGCCGCCTAATTATGCTGGCCCATTACGTTTAAGAATAGGGCTAGGTATGTCTAAAAATGTAATGATGGTAAGAGCCTTGCGTGCAGTTGGTATTGATTATGCTGCGACTTATTTAGAGCGTTTTGGATTCCCTAAAGAAAATATTTCACATAATGAATCGTTAGCGTTAGGCTCTGCTTCATTTACACCGTTACAAGTAGCAAGAGCATATTCTGTTATCACTAATGGTGGTTATTTAATTACCCCATACTTAATTGAAAAAATAGAATACAATAATGGATCTGGTACAATTTATCAGCATCAACCGGTGATTGCTTGTCAAAATTGTAATGATGATGTTGTTACAGAAGAAGCAAAATCAATATCATTAGATAATGTTGAGAATGAATCTGATGGATCTGATAATGAAGAACCAGAACAAGCCAACCTTAAATCAGATGATAATATCGTATTGCCAGATATAAACCTCGATAATAAAACGATTGATGTAACGCCAAAATATGCACCGCATACGGTAAATAGTGGAATCGCATTTATTATGAAAGATGGTCTTCGCTCTATTGTATTCGGTGGTTCAAATTGGCAAGGTACTGCATGGCGTGTAAAAGCATTGGGAAGGAAAGATGTTGGCGGTAAAACAGGAACAACCAATGCATCTAAAGACGTTTGGTTTTCTGGATTTGGTGGCAATATTGTAACGACTGTTTGGATGGGATTTGATGATCACCGGCGTGAGTTAGGGCGAACTTTCCGAGCTGAAGCAGGGGCTGTGACTGCAAATCCTGTATGGGTTGATTATATGAAAGTTGCCCTAAAAGATGTACCAATAAGAGAAGATGTCAAACCAGAGAATGTCATTTCTGTTACTATCGATGAAAAAACAGGATTACTGCCTCAATCTGGCTCTAAAACAATGTCAGAATATTTTATCAAAGGGACTGAACCAACAAGTTATGCTACGCAGGAAGTTGGTACTAGTGTAACAGATTCAGAGGGTAATACTTCAGAGCTTTTCTGATAAAGGATTTAAAATGAATGGTTCAATAAGAATTATTGGCGGAAAATGGCGTGGGCGTAAATTGCCAGTTTTAGACAAACAAGGGTTGCGTCCAACCACGGATCGTATCAAAGAAACTCTATATAACTGGTTAATGCCAGTGATACATGATAGTGATTGTTTGGATTGTTTTTCAGGGAGCGGCTCATTAGGATTTGAAGCCGCATCGCGAGGCGCTAAAAGTGTTACCTTGCTTGAAAAAGATAAGCAAGTAGCACAACTACTTAATAAAAACAAACAGCTTATTGATAAAGATACTATCAATGTCTATCATACTGACACCTTACAGTGGTTAAATAAGCCTGCTGAAAAACAGTTTGATATTGTATTTATCGATCCACCATTTCATCAAGCATTGGTAGCAAAAACGGTAAGTGCGCTTGGTAATAACAACTGGTTAAAATCATCAGCTTATATTTATATTGAAACAGAAATAGGGCATGATTTAACAGCTTATATTCCAACTCATTGGCATTTGCATCGCGAAAAAACTGCTGGGCAGGTTCACAGTTATCTTTTTATACAAGAAGGCATTTAATGTTTATATTTATTGGTAAAGTATTATATTCGTTTATATGGTTGTTTTTATTATTTAACCTTATTCACCCTTATCCAAAGCCAGCCAATGTGGTCGCCAATGTCGGTTTAATTGCGTTTGCTGTTACTCATGGTTTACAAGCGTTTATGTTAAATTCCACCATGACCAATCAAGAAAAGCAGCAAGACAAATTTAAAGTATTACGTTTGTTCTTATTTGGTATTTTTGAATCACTTAGCTGGAAAGATAAAAAATGAAAGCAAAAATAGTTGCCAAATAAAAAATTTTTTGTATAATGCTCTCCACTTCTTCCGAAGTATTCAAATAAGCGGGAATAGCTCAGTTGGTAGAGCACGACCTTGCCAAGGTCGGGGTCGCGAGTTCGAACCTCGTTTCCCGCTCCAATATAACATCACAGTATTGTAATACTCGCCAAGAAAATGGGTAAATGCCTTCTCTAGAATATAAGTAAAAATCATACGAGAATACATTATAGTACCGAAAGTTTAGGACAGATTATAAACAATAGACGGTGAGTTATGCCTTATCTAATATGCAGCTTGCTAAAAAACTGAAAATGACAAATAGCACCTTAAAAAAGTGTCAGTGTGCTTTATCAATAATTCAAATCGGTGAAGTATAAATATAGGGAACAACATTTGTCATAGCATTTTGTACCTCCGATCAGCCGTCAATTAAAGATTAGCGTGCCAGATTATTACGCTTGGCGTAAACGTGAATCAAAATCAAATCGGTTATTTGATAATATCAAAACGCTCTATTAACAACATAAAGTACGGTTAAGCTCACCAATCAGGAAGATAGGTTATGCGAATGGGGAATCGAGTACGATAAAAGTCATTCAGAAAAGCTATTGATTTTATTGAAGTTTTTTGAGTGGTGACAAATGGTAACATTAATCCTTTTGCAGCAAGACTATTTATGATGTACAGGCCAATATACTATGTACTAACTCAAACCTAATCTGACAGTTACCAGTTTTTATTGGGTGTCTGTCAGGTTAAATCTGGTTCAGATTTTTTCCCAGATCCGTTTTCCATCAAGCAATGTTTAAATTGGTGTTCGACCACAGCACATTTTCCCTGATGAATTCGTTAATTATTGTAATAATGCAGCCAATTGTCCAGATCTGTTTGGAGTGTTTCTAAATCTGAATAACGCTTTTTTACGGAATGTCACCATATAAAACTCATGTAAAATAGTTTTATGAAAGCGCTCGCAGATCCCATTCGTTTGTGGCGACATAGCTTTTGTCTTAGTATGGTCAATATCATTAATCGCCGGATAAAGTTGATAATCATGCTTTTCAATTGTAAATACCCCAAACTTAGTACACAACTCACGTAGAAAATTAAGCAGCCTGTTTTAGTGTTTTGTATTCAATCGGTGTCATGTTATTTAGTGCCTCATACGGCCTTTCGGTGTTATAAAGGGTTAGCTATTCTTCGGTTACCTTTCTTGCTTGTTCTAGATTATTAAATAGGTATAAATCTAGCACCTCAGTGCGATAGGTACGATTAAATCGTTCAATATAGCCATTTTGATATGGGCTACTAGGCTCTATATAATCAATGGTTATATCATGTGATTTAGCCCAGTTTATCCAAATAACGAGTCGCTCTACCTGCGGGTAAACTCACGCCAATATCAATGCCTAATGCCTCGTAATAGTGACTGAATGATTTTTTTTAGCGCCTATGCCTACGTTTTACGTGCCTTTGTGGGCACTAAAGCTTTTTTATGATTTCTTCCTGGAGCTGTGATTTTAAACTTAGCTCAGCAAACATCTGTTTAAACTTACGGTTTTCGGCCTCCAGCTCCTTTAAGCGTTTAATATCCGACGTTTCCATTCCGCTCTATTTTTCCCGCCATTTATAAAAAGTTGAATTACCCATGCCCTATTTACGGCACAACTCTTTAACGGGAATACCTGCCTCTGCTTCTTTTAAAATAGATGCGATTTGATGTTCAGTCATTTTTTTCATAATTGAATCCTCTTTTACTTTTATCAGAGAATTTTATACTTTTTTGCTGTACTATTTTAGGGGGTAG
The DNA here is from genome assembly GCF_001690605.1 of Gilliamella sp. Nev6-6. Taxonomy (NCBI): domain Bacteria; kingdom Pseudomonadati; phylum Pseudomonadota; class Gammaproteobacteria; order Orbales; family Orbaceae; genus Gilliamella; species Gilliamella sp. Nev6-6. Next base: position 19,482 of record NZ_LZHP01000058.1, read on the forward strand.
TTACAATACTATTTCACATGTATATTAATTTGCTATACAATACATATTCATACTAAATAAAAAACAGCAATTAAAATGAGAACTGAAACCAAAGAATCGCCTATTAATATTAGAGCTAAGGCATCTCAAAAAGAATTGATTGATATTGCAGCGCATTTGCTATCTAAATCACGCACTGATTTTATTTTAGAAGCGGCCTGCTCAAAAGCTGAAGATGTTTTGCTTGATCAGCGTCTTTTTTTAATCGACGATGAACAGATAAATGCCTTCAATCATGCAATAGAAGCCTCTTTTGATAGTAATGAAAAAATTCAAGCTTTATTGTCCCGGAAGTCACCATGGGAAAAATAAAAGCACCGCGCTTATTGAATGAAGATCATGATGTTATGTCATTTGATTGTGAAGAGTTGTCTTTGAATGAATGGTTGAAGAAAAAATCCTTAAAAAATCAAAAAAGTGGTGCTTCACGTACATTTGTAATTTGTGACAATAACAAAGTAATCGGCTTTTATTATTTATCAACAGGTAGTATCCAGCATCGACAACTAACATTGAGTAGGTTTAAGCGCAATATGCCCGATCCTATTCCTGTTATTATTCTAGGCCGTTTAGCTATTGATAAAAATTACAAAGCAAAAGGATTAGGTGCGGCATTATTAAAAGATGCTATATTACGCTCGAAAGAAGTCTCTAAACAAGTTGGTTCTAGAGCAATATTGGTACATAGCTTAACAGATGAAGCCAATGCGTTTTATATTAAATTTGGATTTGTTGATTCTGGAATTCAGGAAAGAACAATGCTAATCTCTTTATGGTAATAAAATTAGGCTTAATTGTACATTTTTAAAGCAGAACAATTTAAGGATACAAATACGGGTACATTTTTCATCTAAATTTCTCAAATCCAGTAACCACAAGGCTTCAACCCACATCTTCGATTCCGCGTCCGGGCACCAATCACCAAATTCTAAGGCCTGCGTCTAGCAGTTTTTTTATGTCTAAATACTTTTCAGATAAGCCTTTCACCTTGTTTTACCGCTAAACTGTGTTCAATTGAAATTAAGTTAAATCAAGTAATAAGTTAATTTTACATGATTAATTTAATGATTATTTTATTTACAATAATTATAATACATTCTATAAAAATCAATTATTAATTCACAAGCTCTATAATAAATTTAGAACAAATCAAAGAATCTATTTATATGTTCTTTTTTAGTAATAGCTTTAATATGAATTGAAAATGGCACGATTTTTGTATTTTATATCGGTTACACAGTATTGAACTACCGTTATGCTTGTGTTAGAAATTATTTTCAATCAAAAATGGAATGATATTGTAAATTCCTAGGCAATATCGTAATTTTAATTATGGTGCATTTTGCACTACATTAGTGCAATGGATAGCAAAAATATGTATTTAAACAAAGTAAAAGCTAATTGATGTAAAAATCAACATTAGAGTGTTTTACTAAATCTGTATTTAAAAAATATTAGAAATACAATGATCTTAACTCTATTTAATTATTACAAAATAGGTTTACAGTTAAATAATTGGGGTGGTTTTATGAGTAATCAAAGGAAATATAAACGTAAATTTTTGTTGGGCGCAGGACTAATAACGATGCTTGCAAGTGCACAACTTCATGCTGCAGGAACGTTAGTTTATTGTGCAGAGGCTTCACCTGAAACATTTAGTCCACAGTTAGTGACAAGTGGCATTTCAATGGATGCGAGTGCAGTTCCTGTTTTTAACCGTTTGGTAGAGTTTAAATTAGGTACTACCGAAATCGAACCTGCTTTAGCAAAATCTTGGGATATCAGCCAAGATGGTTTGACTTATACTTTCCATTTACGCGATGATGTCAAGTGGCATAGTAATAAAGAATTCAAACCAACACGAAACTTAAATGCTGATGATGTTATTTTTACATTTATGCGACAGAAAGATAAAAATCATCCTTATCACAAAGTTTCTGGTGGACAATATGAATACTTTGAAAGCATGGGGTTCCCAGATTTAATCAAAGAAATTAAAAAGATAGATGACCATACTGTTGTATTTGAATTAAACCATCCAGAAGCCCCTTTCTTAGCTGATTTAGCAATGTCATTTGCTTCTATTTTATCAGCCGAATATGCCGATGCTATGCTTAAAAATGGCACACCCGAAAAAGTTGATTTAGTCCCCGTTGGTACTGGTCCGTTTACTTTTGTTCAATACCAAAAAGATTCAAGAATTCTTTATAAAGCCAATCCCGATTATTTTGGCCCTAAAGCCCAGCTTGATCGTTTAGTGTTTTCAATCACCCCAGATCCTGCAATTCGTTATGCCAAGTTACAAAAAGGAGAATGTCATGCGATGCCATATCCAAATGTAGCTGATGTTGAACGAATGAAATCAGACAATAATATTGTTGTTAAAGAAATGGCAGGGGTTAATATTGGTTATTTAGCCTACAATATGGATAAACCACCACTTGATAACTTGCAAGTTCGTCAAGCATTAAATATGGCCGTGAACAAAGATGCGATTATAAAAGCTGTTTTTCAAGGTGCGGCAGAACCAGCTAAAAACTTTATTCCACCATCAATGTGGGGTTATAACGATGAAGTAAAAGATTATCCTTATGATCCAAAACAAGCAAAAGAGTTATTAAAATCAGCAGGATTAGAGAAAGGGTTTACTATTAATTTATGGGCAATGCCTGTACAACGTCCATATAACCCAAATGCACGCCGTATGGCTGAAATGATTCAAGCTGATTGGGCTAAAATTGGTGTAACCGCTAAAATTGTGAGTTATGAATGGGGAGAATATTTATCTCGTATTCGTGATGGTGAACATGATGCAGTACTAATGGGATGGTCGGGAGATAATGGTGATCCTGATAACTTTTATTCTGTTTTAATGAGTTGTGATGCGGTTAAAGCAGGTTCAAACTATTCACACTGGTGTTATAAACCATTTGATGATTTATTACAGCAAGCTCGCGTTGAGCCTAATCATGAAAAAAGGGTTGAGCTTTACAAACAAGCACAAGTTGAGATGCATAACCAAGCGCCTGCATTAATGATTGCTCATTCAATGATTTATCTACCGATACGTAAAGAGGTTAAAGGTTATATTATGGCTCCTTTAGCATTACATAATTTTAACCAAGTCACGCTTGAAAAATAACATTCCTTGCGATTAACCACATAGGTGGTTAATCGCTACATTAGGTTTGATTGAGTACTATAAATATATTTATATAAAATTATCTATTTTATAAACGATAGTTTAGAAGCAATATTTAAGAGCCACTACATGTTTCAATTTATTTTAAAACGGTTAGGTGTACTTATCCCGACTTTTATCAGCATTACACTGCTGACTTTTATTTTCGTTCACCTTATTCCTGGTGATCCGATTACGATACTTGCAGGAGAGCGAGGTTTAACACCAGAACGCCATGCTGAACTAATAACACAATTTGGTTTAGACAAACCACTGTATGAGCAATATTTTCAATACATTATAGGCATGTTTCATGGCGATTTAGGCATCTCTTTTAAAAGCCAAATTCCAGTATGGGATGAATTTGTCCCCCGATTTAAAGCAACTTTTGAGCTTGGATTTTGCGCAATGTTGTTTGCAATTAGTTTTGGGATTCCAATTGGCGTGCTTGCAGCAGTAAAACGCGGTTCAATATTTGATCATACAGCGATCGGGTTGTCTTTAACGGGTTATTCCATGCCAATTTTTTGGTGGGGAATGATGCTCATTACGTTAGTTTCTGTGCATTTAAATTTAACTCCGGTATCAGGTCGTGTTAGTGATATGCTTTTCTTAGACGAAAGTAAACCTTTAACCGGATTTATGTTAGTTGATACTTTATTATGGGGTGAAAAAGAAGATTTTATAGACGCAGTTACTCACTTAATTTTACCTGCCATTGTATTAGGTACCATTCCATTAGCGGTCATTGTCCGCATGACCCGTTCTTCTATGTTAGAAGTATTAAGTGAAGATTATATTCGAACTGCACGAGCTAAAGGCGTTAGTCGAATGCGAATCATCCTTATTCATGCATTACGCAATGCGATGATCCCTGTGATGACTGTCATCGGTTTACAAGTTGGTACAATGCTTGCAGGTGCAATATTGACCGAAACAGTCTTTTCATGGCCAGGAATTGGTCGTTGGTTAATTGAAGCGCTACAACGTCGAGATTATCCCGTAGTGCAAAGTGGCGTTTTACTTGTTGCGGTCATGATTATTTTGGTGAATTTATTAGTTGATATGTTATACAGCGTTATCAATCCGCGTATTAGACATAAATAAGAGTGTGTTTAAAGATGAATAAACAGGTTATTACTGAATCGACCAATACGATAGACACCAGTTTGGTTGAACCTAAGCCATTAACGCCTATGCGTGAGTTCTGGTTTTATTTTTCAAAAAATAAAGGCGCTGTCGTTGGATTAGCCTTTATTATTATTGTTGTTTTACTCGCTATTTTTGCTAATTTAGTTGCACCACATTCTCCTTCTGAACAATTTAGAGATGCCTTATTAGCGCCACCTGTTTGGATGAAAGATGGTAGCTGGCAATTTATTTTAGGAACAGATGATGTGGGGAGAGATATCTTATCGAGGCTCATTTATGGTGCCCGTTTATCTTTATTAGTTGGTTGCTTAGTCGTCATCATCTCATTGATTTTAGGAATTTCAGTGGGATTGATTGCGGGTTATGTAGGTGGCTTTTTAGACAACATCATTATGCGTGCTGTCGATATCATGCTTGCTTTACCCAGTTTACTGCTTGCACTTGTTTTAGTCGCAATATTTGGTCCATCGATTGTGAATGCTTCAATCGCATTAGCTTTTGTTGCGTTACCTCATTATATCCGTTTAACCCGCGGAGCAGCGCTTGCTGAAATTAATAAAGACTATGTGATTGCCTCCCGAGTTGCTGGGGCTGGTGCTTTACGGCAGATGTTTATAAATATTCTGCCAAACTGTTTAGCACCATTAATTGTGCAAGCTTCATTAGGATTTTCAAATGCGATTTTAGACATGGCCGCATTAGGTTTTTTAGGTATGGGTGCACAACCACCAACCCCTGAATGGGGAACAATGCTTGCTGACGTATTGCAATTTGCACAATCTGCATGGTGGGTAGTCACCTTTCCGGGCTTAGTAATTTTAATGACAGTGTTAGCTTTCAACTTAATGGGAGATGGTTTGCGAGACGCACTGGATCCTAAATTGAAGCAGTAATGGAGATACAGTCATGGCACTATTAGAAGTAAAAGAATTATCTGTTCAATTTGGTGGATTTAAAGCGGTAGACCACATTAGTTATGACGTTGAACAAGGGCAAGTTGTTGGCATTGTGGGTGAATCAGGCTCAGGAAAGTCAGTGAGTTCACTCGCCATAATGGGATTAATTGATTTTCCAGGTAAAGTCAATGCCAATGCATTATATTTTGATGGTAAAGACCTACAACAAATCTCAACCAAAATGCGTCGTAAAATTGTAGGTGCAGATGTGGCAATGATCTTTCAAGATCCGATGACGAGCTTAAACCCATGTTTTACCATAGGTTACCAAATCATTGAAACCTTGAAAATTCACCAAGGTGGCAATAAAAAAGCACTCAAAGCAAGAGCGATTGAATTGCTTAAATTAGTGGGTATTGCTGATGCAGAAAATCGATTAAATGTTTATCCGCATCAGTTATCTGGTGGAATGAGCCAACGCGTCATGATCGCAATAGCCATTGCATGTAACCCAAAGCTCTTAATTGCTGATGAACCAACAACTGCACTTGATGTTACAATTCAAGGGCAAATTATCGAGTTATTGCTAGAATTGCAACGCAAAAATAACATGGCATTAGTTCTTATTACACACGACTTAGCGTTAGTTTCTGAAGCGGCACAAAAAATTATTGTGATGTATGCTGGACAAGTTGTTGAAATAGGTGATGCTGAAATCATCTTTAAAAAACCATTACATCCTTACACACAAGCATTATTACGCTCGCTGCCAGAATTTACGCAAGACAAAGAACGATTAGCATCGTTATCGGGTGTCGTACCAGGAAAATATGATCGGCCAACAGGCTGTTTACTCAATCCGCGTTGTCCTTATGCTACCGAACGCTGTTATACCGAAGAACCCGCATTAATGAGTTATTCTGCAACTAGAAAAGTAAAATGCCATTATCCATTATCAAGCGAAGGGATACCACAATATGAACAATAATATGGAAAATAAACAATTACTGCTTGATGCCCGAAACCTGACAAAATATTATCATGTTAAAACGGGATTCTTTTCTGAAGCTAAACAAGTTAAAGCCGTTGACGGTGTATCTTTTACATTAGGTAAAGCCAAAACACTTGCGATTGTTGGTGAATCGGGTTGTGGTAAATCCTCATTAGCAAGATTATTGACCATGATCGAAAAACCCACATCAGGAGAACTTTATTTTAAAGATCAGAATCTATTGGATGATGACCTGCAAGCTCAAAAATTGCGTCGCCAAAAGATCCAAATTGTTTTCCAAAATCCATACTCATCACTCAATCCACGCAAAAAAATCGGTTCCATATTAGAAGAACCGCTAATTATCAATACCGATTTAACAGCCAATGATCGTAAAGCAAAAGTACTATCAATGATGAAAAAAGTTGGGTTAAAAGAAGAGTTTTATAATCGTTATCCACATATGTTTTCAGGAGGACAACGTCAACGCATTGCTATCGCAAGAGGTTTAATGCTTGATCCTGAAATAGTGGTTGCTGATGAACCCGTTTCAGCACTAGATGTTTCTGTGCGTGCACAAGTGCTAAATCTGATGATGGATCTACAGCAAGATCTAGGTTTATCTTATGTTTTTATTTCTCATGACCTTTCGGTTGTTGAACATATTGCTGATGACGTCATGGTGATGTATTTAGGGCGCTGCGTTGAACAAGGGCGGAAAGATGAAATCTATCGTAACCCTGAACATCCATACACTCAAGCGCTATTATCAGCAACACCAAGATTAAATCCAGATCTTAGACGAGATAGAATCAAATTAGAAGGGGAATTACCAAGTCCTCTTAATCCTCCTTTGGGTTGTGCTTTTAATGCTCGGTGCCGTTTAGCATTTCCACGTTGCACAATTGAACAACCGCAACTTATTAATTATAACGAACATAAAATTGCTTGTTTCTGTATAGAGGAAAAAAATAATCATGGATAATAAAAGTGACAGTTAATTCTGTCACTAAATTCTATAATAAACCTACTTATTGTATTTTTCTTACTTACATAGAAATTGCCGATTGTTATATGTGAATGCCAAATCGATTAAAAAATATTGCCTCAAACTTATTAAGTAATAATGCTGAGAGCTGGATGAGTAAAACAAGCTCAATCTTTAAAACTTTTTACTACGCAATTTATTCCACACTCAATACCTAGTGATACGGCAACATAAACATAATACAATAGTAAAAATTAAAAAATAGCAATTGATTATAAAAACAGCCCAAACTAACAAAGCTTGGGCTGTTTGCTTAATCACGCTTTAAACGTGATCCAAGGTTTAAGTTTTACCACAGACTGAATTAGATCAGCATTTTCTTGCGATTCGATTACTGGCGTAATCGGTTTATAGGCCGCAGGAGCTTCTTCACGTAGACGTTCCTCTTTTAAGGTAACACATTGCCATGGCAAATTAACCTTATCAGTCACCACTTTTTTGCTACGCATTGATTGCCGTCTTTCAGCTCTACCCGCACCATGCGAGCAAGACCATAACCAATCTGAATTCCCTTTACCAACCGCCACATAAGAGTAATCGCCCATCGAGCCGGGAATTAATACGATTTCCTCTTGGTTAGCTGGCGTTGCTCCTTTGCGGTGAATATTCATGCCATGCTCAGGTAAAATAATATTATGCGAAATATCCACGATTAACTGACTATTATCGTGTTTAAAAATCGCCATGAATTCTTTACGTATCAATTCCGTGATAACAATTCGGTTGATCCAAGCATAACGTGCTGCAACGCCCATAGCTTGCAAGTAATTTTGAGCATTATCATCGGCCAAACCAAATAATCCTGATGTTGGATATTTTTCGTTTACTGGCCATAATTCTTTGGCTTTATCTTGCCAACGCTTGCCAATATAAAATCCCACATCTCGTGAACCAGTATGAATCATTATCACAACAGCATCTTTCTTTAGCCCCATTTGATAAGCTAAGTATCGATCTAGGATTTCATCAACAATTTGTAACTCAACAAAATGGTTACCTGAACCAACGGTACCTAAGCTTGCTGGACGGATAATACTGCGTGACTCAAAAAAGGCCTCTGGCGCATATTTGCTATCGGCAGTGATTAACGTCTGTCCTGATATTTGATTAATTTCGGCAAATAATCGCTTAACATTAACCTCTTGCCACAAACCTTGTTGTGGTAATGCTGCAATCCATTCTGCGATTCCTTGATCAAACAACGCTTGAAAGGATTGTGGCGTAACAGGAACATCTCGCTCATCTTGCAATAATACACGTTTTAGTTGCGCAATAATTGTTGATTTTTGGCCATGCACTTGATCATAACTTAAGCCCGTTGTTAAAAGGCGCATACCACAGTTAATATCAGTGCCAATAGCTGCTGGAATAATTAAATCTTCCGTTGTTGCCACAATACTGCCCACTGGCACAATTGCACCTGGGTGAAAATCGGGAGTAGCTCGAGCGGCACACACGTGTCCTAAGCTATTAGGTACCTTGACCGATGCAAAATCCAGTAACTGCTTGACAGCTTTTTCTTCTAAAGGTAAAGCCTGCGGTAATAAAACTTGAGCGGTCGTATTTTGTTGATTAAAAGTATAAATATCATTATAAAAATGACTTTCAATCCCTAGTCGGGATAAACGTTTTTGTAAACGGGTAAATGTAGACATCATTGCCACCTAGAAAACAATAAAAAACGGTCTCCTCTGTTAAGAAGATAATTACTGTTTTCCTGCAGCAGCACGATTCAGGAAAGCGCATTTATTTTATACAAAAAATAACAAATTGTAAAGTTGTCAGTAATTATTAATTTTTTTGCAAATTAAACAACATCTTTTTGACTTAGTAAAGCCAATATAATTAAGTAATAACATACGTCTTTAGTCGAGGCCGAAAAGTTTTTCTTCTTATATCATAGTATTAACAGAAAAAGTAACTAATTTTAGTTTACCTATTATCTATTTGGTGTAAAAAAGATTCAATATAATCACAACAATTAGTTAAACCATATCGATTTAACGAATCATGTGCTTGATAGGCTTGATTATGTTATCTCACAATCTATTGTCGAAGGATATCTATTGAGTCGTTGAACTACCTTTTTTTATTTTTTCCAACTTGGAATAATACGAAAATCGGGTATCATACCTTCCTAGAAAAGTGGTTATAATGCATCGCAGTCGTTAAACTGTGGTGGTGCGAAGTAGCGAGTATAAATCACCTTTCTATTGTCTTCACTTCACCGAGTTTAAAATTGCACCTCATGTTTTAATCCAAGAAAATTACAATAAAAACCAAAATAGGTAAACTTGCATAAGCAATAAAAATATCTTTAAAAATAATATAAAAAGATATTATTTAATAATATTTTATATGGACATTGAGCCTAATGCCATTTAATATCCTGATCAAATTTTGTCTAGCATTTGAATAAAATTGATACGATAATAAGTTTTCCGATGAAAGTTTCTATAAAATATCTAGTAAGTTTAGCCTTTGTGATCTTACCCTTTACCTCTGTATTGGCTGAAGTTCACCCAATACAGGCACGGGGCGATCAGCAGTTGCCCCACCAGCAAGAACGACAAAAAGCACGACAAAATTGGCTTAGTTCTACCGCCCCCGCTATTCGTTTATTACCCCCCCGAACGTTACCACAAAAGGGATAGATTTTCCGACTGAAGCACCTTGTTTTAACATTGATCATGTAGCGTTAATGGAGCGAGACCAATTACCGTGGTTTATTCCATTAAAGAGACTGACATAACAGGTAGAGCGTGGCTGCTTGGAAGGTTAGGTAATTAGCTTATTGATGAGTAAACGGCAAGACCGCGGTCAGCTATGCCGTATTAGAACTACAGAGGCAATATCGAATAAAATCAAGAAATCAAGGATAAGGAATTAGCAATGAATAAGAAGTTATATCGAGTTATTTTTAACAAAAAGCGTAACATGCAGATGGTGGTTGCTGATATTGCTAAGACACCGATAGGCGGTGAAAAAAGCAACTCAACTTCAAGCCTAACCGCATTAAAATCACTTTTTGCCAATTTAAGTCCGATAACCTTTCTTATTTCTGTATCATTGGGTTTTGTCAGTATCAGT
>NZ_LZHP01000059.1:0-8274 GCF_001690605.1 Gilliamella sp. Nev6-6
GTGTAGGTGACTACACTATCATATAATGAATTCATAGTTATATGAGGCTAACCGGGAGAACTGAAACATCTAAGTACCCCGAGGAAAAGAAATCAACCGAGATTCCCTAAGTAGCGGCGAGCGAAAGGGGAGGAGCCCAAGCGGGTAGCATGATGTATTAGTGGAAGCGTCTGGAAAGTCGCACGATAGAGGGTGAAAGTCCCGTACATGAAAATGCATGATGTGGAAGCTTATAGAGTAGGGCGGGACACGTGATATCCTGTCTGAAGAAGGGGGGACCATCCTCCAAGGCTAAATACTCCTGATTGACCGATAGTGAACCAGTACCGTGAGGGAAAGGCGAAAAGAACCCCGGGAGGGGAGTGAAATAGACCCTGAAACCGTGTACGTACAATCAGTGGGAGCTGTTACCGTTGGGTAATAGTGACTGCGTACCTTTTGTATAATGGGTCAGCGACTTATATTCTGTAGCGAGGTTAACCGAATAGGGGAGCCGAAGGGAAACCGAGTATTAACTGTGCGTTAAGTTGCAGGGTATAGACCCGAAACCCGGTGATCTAGCCATGGGCAGGTTGAAGGTTGGTTAACACTAACTGGAGGACCGAACCGACTAATGTTGAAAAATTAGCGGATGACCTGTGGCTGGGGGTGAAAGGCCAATCAAACCGGGAGATAGCTGGTTCTCCCCGAAAGCTATTTAGGTAGCGCCTCATGAATGACTGTTGGGGGTAGAGCACTGTTTCGGCTAGGGGGCCATCCCGGCTTACCAACCCGATGCAAACTCCGAATACTGACAAGTTGAATCATGGGAGACACACGGCGGGTGCTAACGTTCGTCGTGAAGAGGGAAACAACCCAGACCGCCAGCTAAGGTCCCAAAGTCATAGTTAAGTGGGAAACGAAGTGGGAAGGCTTAGACAGCTAGGATGTTGGCTTAGAAGCAGCCATCATTTAAAGAAAGCGTAATAGCTCACTAGTCGAGTCGGCCTGCGCGGAAGATGTAACGGGGCTAAAACTATGCACCGAAGCTGCGGCAGTGCACGCAAGTGTATTGGGTAGGGGAGCGTTCTGTAAGCCGTAGAAGGTGTGTTGTGAGGCATGCTGGAGGTATCAGAAGTGCGAATGCTGACATAAGTAACGATAAAGCGGGTGAAAAGCCCGCTCGCCGGAAGACCAAGGGTTCCTGTCCAACGTTAATCGGGGCAGGGTGAGTCGACCCCTAAGGAGAGGCCGAAGGGCGTATCTGATGGGAAACGGGTTAATATTCCCGTACTGGTTATAACTGCGATGGGGGGACGAAGAAGGCTAGGTTTACCACCTATTGGATGGTGGGTTAAGCATGTAGGCGTGTGATTAGGCAAATCCGGTCACTGAGACGCTGAGGTGTGATGACGAGCTGCTAAGGCAGTGAAGTAATTGATGCCCTGCTTCCAGGAAAATCCTCTAAGCTTCAGGTTATAATTAATCGTACCCGAAACCGACACAGGTGGTCAGGTAGAGAATACTCAGGCGCTTGAGAGAACTCGGGTGAAGGAACTAGGCAAAATGGTGCCGTAACTTCGGGAGAAGGCACGCTGATGTTAATTGAAGTCCCATGCGGATGGAGGTGAAATCAGTCGAAGATACCAGCTGGCTGCAACTGTTTAATAAAAACACAGCACTGTGCAAACACGAAAGTGGACGTATACGGTGTGACGCCTGCCCGGTGCTGGAAGGTTAATTGATGGGGTTATGCTTATGCAGAAGCTCTTGATCGAAGCCCCAGTAAACGGCGGCCGTAACTATAACGGTCCTAAGGTAGCGAAATTCCTTGTCGGGTAAGTTCCGACCTGCACGAATGGCGTAATGATGGCCAGGCTGTCTCCACCCGAGACTCAGTGAAATTGAAATTGCCGTGAAGATGCGGTGTACCCGTGGCAAGACGGAAAGACCCCGTGAACCTTTACTATAGCTTGACAGTGAACATTGAGCCTTAATGTGTAGGATAGGTGGGAGACAAAGAAGTGTGTACGCCAGTATGCATGGAGTCGCCCTTGAAATACCACCCTTTAATGTTTGATGTTCTAACCTATACTTCTGAATCGAGGTAAGGGACACTGTCTGGTGGGTAGTTTGACTGGGGCGGTCTCCTCCCAAAGAGTAACGGAGGAGCACGAAGGTTAGCTAATCCTGGTCGGACATCAGGAGGTTAGTGCAATGGCAAAAGCTAGCTTGACTGCGAGAGTGACGGCTCGAGCAGGTACGAAAGTAGGTCATAGTGATCCGGTGGTTCTGAATGGAAGGGCCATCGCTCAACGGATAAAAGGTACTCCGGGGATAACAGGCTGATACCGCCCAAGAGTTCATATCGACGGCGGTGTTTGGCACCTCGATGTCGGCTCATCACATCCTGGGGCTGAAGTAGGTCCCAAGGGTACGGCTGTTCGCCGTTTAAAGTGGTACGCGAGCTGGGTTTAGAACGTCGTGAGACAGTTCGGTCCCTATCTGCCATGGGCGTAGGAAAATTGAGAGGGTTTGCTTCTAGTACGAGAGGACCGAAGTGAACGCACCGCTGGTGTTCGGGTTGTGATGCCAATTGCATTGCCCGGTAGCTACGTGCGGAATAGATAAGTGCTGAAAGCATCTAAGTACGAAACTAGCCTTGAGATGAGTTTTCCCTGAAGAGATTCAGTAAGGTCCGTTTGAGACTAAGACGTAGATAGGTCAGGTGTGTAAGTGTAGTGATACATTGAGCTAACTGATACTAATGAACCGAGAGTCTTAACCTTACAACTCGGAGTTGTTTTGGAGTTACGCGATAGGATGATTGAAGTTGATGATTGTATAGAGATTGACTTTAAATTGTTTAATAAATGAGAGAGCAGTTTGTTCCGGATTGAGAGATTGTTGTGGATATGAGATAATACACAGTAATTGAGAGAAGACAGGATATGTCTGGCGGTAATAGCGCGGTGGTCCCACCTGACCCCATGCCGAACTCAGAAGTGAAACGCCGTAGTGCCGATGGTAGTGTGGGTATTACCCATGTGAGAGTAGGGTGCCGCCAGACTTTTAAATTTAGTGAAGCCCAGCAGTGATGCTGGGCTTTTTTACGTTTGGTATTTTATTTAATGGAGCTCTGATTTGTATAATAATATCTAGAGCGGATAGCCCGAAGAATAACGTATTGAAGATGATAAGTTGATGTTGAATTGATGCTGGAATGAAATGAGTTCACTAATTGCCTTTAATAAGCCGTTTAATGTTGTGACACAATTTTCGGTGCATGAAAAATATCAAACATTAAAAGACTATATTACATTACCTAATTTTTATCCCGCTGGACGCTTAGATACTGATAGTGAAGGGCTATTATTGCTAACAAATAATGGTAAATTGCAGGCAAAAATCAGCTCACCAAAGTTTAAATTACCCAAAACATATTGGGTACAGGTGGAAGGCGTTATTAATCAAAAAGCTATAGATAGGTTAAGAAAAGGAATTCAATTAAAAGAACTTTATACCGCACCGGCTATAGTAACTTTTCTTGATGAACCATTGCAATTATGGCAAAGAGTTCCTCCTATTAGAGAGCGCAAAACAATACCAACTTCATGGGTAAGCATTACAATCACAGAAGGAAAAAATCGACAGGTTAGACGTATGTGTGCTGCTGTTGGTTTTCCTTGTTTAAGATTGGTTAGAGTTCAAATAGGCGCATACAATCTGTTTGCTCATCAGTTGCCATTAAATGAATGGCGATATATCACAACTCAAGATCTTTATTTATAACCAATATTGGCTATGATCAACGAATTCCATCTTTTATAATATTCTAAAAATATCGAATTAATTGGGCTTTATTCTAAAATAAGATAAAATGATCTTTAAGTGATCATGGGATGAATTATTTATGGTTGAACAAAAAAAAGAAGGGTTTTTCTCTCGTTTAAAAAAAGGTCTTTTTAAGACTAAACAGAATATTGGAGCTGGTTTTCTAAGTTTATTCAAAGGAAAAAAAATTGATGATGCTTTATTTGAAGAGCTAGAAGAGCAACTTATTATTGCTGATGTTGGTTTTGATACTACACAAAAACTAATAAGCTCGTTAACTCAACAGGCTTCAAGAAAAGAATTAAAAGATGTTGATGCTCTTCAAGAACTTTTAAAACAAGAAATGAAGTCTATTTTAGATGGGGTAGATAAACCTTTAGAGGTAAGTAACCATAATCCATTTGTTATCTTAATGGTTGGTGTTAATGGTGTAGGTAAAACCACGACAATTGGCAAATTAGCTCGTCAATTTCAACAGCAAGGTAAATCAGTTATGCTTGCTGCTGGTGATACTTTTCGTGCAGCAGCCGTTGAACAGCTGCAAGTTTGGGGAGAAAGGAATCATATTCCTGTTATTGCGCAGCATATTAATGCTGATTCAGCTTCCGTTATTTTTGATGCAATACAAGCAGCAAAGGCAAAAAAAATAGATGTGTTAATTGCCGATACAGCAGGGCGTTTGCAAAATAAATCTCATTTAATGGATGAATTGAAAAAAATAGTCAGAGTGATAAAAAAACAAGATGAAACAGCCCCTCATGAGATCATGTTAACTATTGATGCCGGTACCGGCCAAAATGCTATTAGCCAAACTAAACTATTTAATGAAGCAGTAGGTGTGACAGGTTTGACATTAACTAAATTAGATGGTACGGCAAAAGGTGGTATTATTTTCAGTATTGCAGATCAATTTAATATTCCTATACGTTATATCGGCGTTGGTGAAAAAATTGAAGATTTGAGACCTTTTGTTGCCGATGATTTTATCAATGCCCTATTTGATGAAAAAGATGAATAGAGAAAATTCATGATCCAATTTCAGCGCGTAAGTAAGATTTATTCTGGTGGTAAGCCAGCACTGCAGAATATAAGTTTTACTTTATCATCCGGAGAAATGGCATTTTTAACAGGACATTCTGGTGCGGGTAAAAGTACGTTAATGCGGTTAACTTGTGGTTTAGAAAAAGCTAATGATGGTAAAGTGTTATTAAATGGCATTGATGTTTCAAATTTAAAAAAACATGATATACCATTTTTACGTCGCACTATTGGCATGGTGTTTCAAGATCATCAGTTATTAATGGACCATACCGTTTATGATAATGTTGCTATTCCATTGATCATTTTAGGTAAACCCGCGGAAGAAATTCGTAGCCGAGTTTCAGCGTCGTTGGATAAGGTTGGATTGATAGATAAAATGAAATTTTACCCAATACAATTATCGGGAGGAGAACAGCAGCGAGTGGGAATTGCGCGAGCAATTGTTAACCATCCAAGCGTCTTGCTTGCCGATGAACCGACAGGTAATTTAGACGATAAACTATCAAAAGATATTTTAAAACTTTTTGAAGAATTCAATCAAGCTGGTGTAACCGTCTTAATGGCAACACACAATATAGGACTTATTCGTCGCAAGCATCATAGAATATTGCATTTAACTGAAGGGCGTTTAGAGGTTAAAAATTGACGCGTAATTCTGCTAAATCGAAAGAAAATCAAAATAGCTTTTTGTCTCGTTGGAAAAGGCAAATTGGTTATGCTTGGCGCAATACATTTAATGATTTTACACAACATATTTTTGCATCATTACTGACTATTTTTGTTATTGCAATTTCTATTATGTTACCCACTATTAGCTATTTACTTTGGAAGAATGCTAATCAAGCTGCACATAAATGGTACCCAACACCGAATCTCACTGTTTATATTAATAAAGAATTAACTTCAGAGCAGACAGCTGAATTATTGAGCAAACTTAAATATTTTATCGAGGTTGATAGAGTTGATTACCTTTCTCGAGAAGAAACAAAAGAAGAGTTTAAGGCATGGTCTGGTTTTAGCAGTGCATTAGATCTATTAGATGAAAACCCATTACCGGCAGTGGCGATTGTTATACCTAAAGAAGAAGCAAAAAATACAGAGGTAGTGCATCGGTTACAAGCTGAATTACTCAATATTGAGGGGATAGATGATATAAAGTTAGATGATAGTTGGTTTACTAAATTAACTGCGTTAACAAATATGGTGAAATCTATTGTTTGGGTTATTTCAATCTTTATGATTATTGCTGTATCACTTGTAATAGGTAATAGTATTCGTTTGAATATTTTTGCTAGAAAACAAACCATAATTGTTATGCAATTAATTGGCGCAACAGAAGGTTTTATTCTGCGCCCTTTTTTATATAGTGGAATTTTTATTAGTTTTATTAGCGCTATTATTGCGTTGGCATTATCAGAAATATTTATTTTTCAAATAGAAGCAATCATATTGACTGTTTCTGATGCTTTTGGAACAATAATTCATATTGAAGGTTTATTATGGGATGAAAGCCTATTAATTTTACTTATTACTATAATTATTGGATGGTTTTCATCATTTGTTGCAACAAAAAAATATTTAAAAATGACAAAAATTACCTAGCTATTTCTACGTAACTAACTAAAATATATATTAGTATTGATGAGTAGCTAACTTAGGGATATTTTTATTGATTTTACATAAAAAGGATGAACTAATTTATAGTCTGAAGGTCAAAGTAATAAATAGACAGTAGTTTTACGTTTTTTGATTGTTACATCTAATTTATGTAACAAGAATTAGTTAAGATAAAGGGGGAGTTAAATGAATACTGATATAAAAATCCAAGTAGGTGCTTTAATTCCACAAGGTAACATTGAATCATATGTTCGTATGGTTAACACTTATCCAATGCTAACTGCAGAAGAAGAAAAATCATTGGGTGAAAAACTTTATTATCATGACGATGTCGATGCCGCAAGACAACTTATTTTGTCTCATTTACGTTTTGTCGCTCATATTGCTCGTGGTTATTCAGGGTATGGTTTACCACAGGCGGATTTGATCCAAGAAGGTAATATCGGTTTAATGAAGGCTGTGCGTCGTTTTAATCCAGAAATTGGGGTTCGTTTAGTTTCATTTGCAATCCATTGGATAAAAGCTGAAATTCATGAATATGTACTTAAAAATTGGCGTATTGTTAAAGTTGCAACAACCAAAGCACAAAGAAAGTTATTTTTTAACCTAAGAAAGACCAAACAACGTTTAGGTTGGTTTAATAATGCCGAAGTTGATATGGTGGCCAATGAGTTGGGTGTAAGCCGTAAGGACGTGCTTGAAATGGAGTCTCGTATGTCGGCTCAAGATATGTCATTTGATGTAGATAGTGACGATGATGATAATTCAATTGTTGCACCTTCTCTCTACTTAGAAGATAGTAACTCTGATTTTTCTAAGTCAATTGAAAATGATAATTGGGAAAATGACGCGACAGATAAGTTACATGATGCATTATCACAATTAGATGAACGTAGCCAAGATATCATTAAAGCACGATGGCTAGATTCTGATGATAGTAAATCAACATTGCAAGTGCTAGCCGATAAATATCGTGTTTCAGCTGAGCGTATTCGTCAACTTGAAAAAAATGCAATGAAGAAATTACGGGTTGCTATAGAAGCATAATTTTGTTTATTAATGTTAACTTCCTAAACCTTACTTATAAAAAGTAAGGTTTTTTTAAAACTGATGTTTTCGATATTAATTTTATTAAACAGCGTGCATCTCGTCCAGAAGTGTTCTGTGTAACTATCCCCTAAAGATAGTAAAGCAAAAAAGTAGAAAATTCTCTATAATAAAAATAAAAGAGGGTTTAAATATGAAAAAAGTGACTGAACGATACAAATTGTATTTATTTTAAAAAAATAATCAGGCATTGCTGTTAAGGGGGGGAATGGGACATGAATAAATCAACTTTTTATCAATGAAAAAATACGGCGATATGGAGACATCCGACATTAAATGTTTAAAAGATCTAGAAGTAAAAAATCGCAAGAATGAACAGATAGTTGTTTAACTTAGTTTAAAATATCAGCTTTAGAAATAAACCCTAAAAAAGTATTAGTGCTTACTCGAGTGCATAAAATTTGGGCTCGGTAACTAAAATGAATCATGATGTTACTCTTGTTATGATTTACTCCCCTCTTCATTGAAATTATCGAATATTTTTAGCCCAAAGCTTGTAACCTCTAGCGTTAATCAAAATGGAATTTATTATATTTAGTGCTGTAATGAGTCATATATTTTCAAAAAGGTATCAAGGAATTAAAATCCAAATAGAGAAAATTTTTATTAATAAATTATTGTGATTATAATAAAAACCAGAATAGACAAACTCCATAAGCAATAAAAATACCTTTAAAAATAACATAAAAAGATATT
>NZ_LZHP01000060.1:0-4355 GCF_001690605.1 Gilliamella sp. Nev6-6
TAATTGAAGTCCCATGCGGATGGAGGTGAAATCAGTCGAAGATACCAGCTGGCTGCAACTGTTTAATAAAAACACAGCACTGTGCAAACACGAAAGTGGACGTATACGGTGTGACGCCTGCCCGGTGCTGGAAGGTTAATTGATGGGGTTATGCTTATGCAGAAGCTCTTGATCGAAGCCCCAGTAAACGGCGGCCGTAACTATAACGGTCCTAAGGTAGCGAAATTCCTTGTCGGGTAAGTTCCGACCTGCACGAATGGCGTAATGATGGCCAGGCTGTCTCCACCCGAGACTCAGTGAAATTGAAATTGCCGTGAAGATGCGGTGTACCCGTGGCAAGACGGAAAGACCCCGTGAACCTTTACTATAGCTTGACAGTGAACATTGAGCCTTAATGTGTAGGATAGGTGGGAGACAAAGAAGTGTGTACGCCAGTATGCATGGAGTCGCCCTTGAAATACCACCCTTTAATGTTTGATGTTCTAACCTATACTTCTGAATCGAGGTAAGGGACACTGTCTGGTGGGTAGTTTGACTGGGGCGGTCTCCTCCCAAAGAGTAACGGAGGAGCACGAAGGTTAGCTAATCCTGGTCGGACATCAGGAGGTTAGTGCAATGGCAAAAGCTAGCTTGACTGCGAGAGTGACGGCTCGAGCAGGTACGAAAGTAGGTCATAGTGATCCGGTGGTTCTGAATGGAAGGGCCATCGCTCAACGGATAAAAGGTACTCCGGGGATAACAGGCTGATACCGCCCAAGAGTTCATATCGACGGCGGTGTTTGGCACCTCGATGTCGGCTCATCACATCCTGGGGCTGAAGTAGGTCCCAAGGGTACGGCTGTTCGCCGTTTAAAGTGGTACGCGAGCTGGGTTTAGAACGTCGTGAGACAGTTCGGTCCCTATCTGCCATGGGCGTAGGAAAATTGAGAGGGTTTGCTTCTAGTACGAGAGGACCGAAGTGAACGCACCGCTGGTGTTCGGGTTGTGATGCCAATTGCATTGCCCGGTAGCTACGTGCGGAATAGATAAGTGCTGAAAGCATCTAAGTACGAAACTAGCCTTGAGATGAGTTTTCCCTGAAGAGATTCAGTAAGGTCCGTTTGAGACTAAGACGTAGATAGGTCAGGTGTGTAAGTGTAGTGATACATTGAGCTAACTGATACTAATGAACCGAGAGTCTTAACCTTACAACTCGGAGTTGTTTTGGAGTTACGCGATAGGATGATTGAAGTTGATGATTGTATAGAGATTGACTTTAAATTGTTTAATAAATGAGAGAGCAGTTTGTTCCGGATTGAGAGATTGTTGTGGATATGAGATAATACACAGTAATTGAGAGAAGACAGGATATGTCTGGCGGTAATAGCGCGGTGGTCCCACCTGACCCCATGCCGAACTCAGAAGTGAAACGCCGTAGTGCCGATGGTAGTGTGGGTATTACCCATGTGAGAGTAGGGTGCCGCCAGACTTTTAAATTTAGTGAAGCCCAGCAGTGATGCTGGGCTTTTTTACGTTTGGTATTTTATTTAATGGAGCTCTGATTTGTATAATAATATCTAGAGCGGATAGCCCGAAGAATAACGTATTGAAGATGATAAGTTGATGTTGAATTGATGTTGGAATGAAATGAGTTCACTAATTGCCTTTAATAAGCCGTTTAATGTTGTGACACAATTTTCGGCGCATGAAAAATATCAAATGTTAAAAGACAGTTATTATACTAATAACTTTTTACTTAGAGTACGTTGATTGTTAGTTCATCAACTGGTTATAAAAGGTTTTTCCCTAATTGAGATGAAAAAATTTTAATGATGGCAGGGGTTACTAAGTTTGGCTTAATACCGACGTTAATAAAACTACAGTTTTATGCTGACCGACATCCTCGCTAGTAGTTTGCGGGTTGGTAAATTAGGTAACTTTGTTGAGCAAACTTTTTATGAACTATTATATAGTTTATATAAAGATATATTTACATGATTAATTCATTTTTTTATTTATTTATTGCCACATGTATGAAACAATTTAGGTATTAAAAATAATTTTTTTGAGGTAGTCAGTGATCGATAATGATGGCTACCGTCCAAATGTAGGAATAGTTATTTGCAACAGGTATGGTCAAGTACTTTGGGCTCGTCGATATGGGCAAAATTCTTGGCAGTTTCCTCAGGGCGGAATAAAAATAAACGAAACGCCTGAACAGGCAATGTTTCGTGAATTAAATGAAGAAGTTGGTTTATCGTCAAAAGATGTGAAGATTTTATCTGTTACTAATGGTTGGTTGCGATACAAACTACCGAAAAGGATGATCCGTTGGGAAAATCAGCCAGTTTGTATTGGTCAAAAGCAGAAGTGGTTCTTATTAGAATTGATATCTGATGTGTCAGCAATTAATCTCAATATGTCTTCAACACCTGAATTTGATGATTGGAGATGGGTAAGTTATTGGTACCCTATTCGTCAGGTTATTGCTTTTAAAAGAGATGTTTATAGAAAGGCAATGAAGGAATTTTCTTTACCTGTGTTTACTATACAATCTGAAATTGCACCCCCGATGACTAATGTTTCAAAAAAGAAACGTTTTAACTTCTTTGCTCATAAACGAAAAAACAAAAAGCGTATTAAAAAATGAATCAATATTTACAATTTCCTAATTTTGATCCGATAGCTTTTTCTATTGGACCTATATCACTTCATTGGTATGGTGCTATGTATTTATTTGGGGTACTCGGTGCTCTTTACTTGGCTAAACGCAGAGCAAATAAACCGAATAGCCAATGGACATCACAGCAAGTTGAAAATTTATTATTTTGGGGATTTTTAGGCCTTTTTATTGGTGGGCGGTTAGGTTATGTGTTCTTCTATAACCTTGATGCTTTTATTAAAGATCCTGTGATTTTATTTAAAGTCTGGGAAGGAGGTATGTCTTTTCATGGTGGCTTAATTGGCGCTGTTTGTGTTATTGCTATTTTTGCTAAAAAGACAAATAAAAGTTTTATGCAAGTAGGCGATTTTGTTGCTCCTCTAGTTCCTATTGGTCTGATGTTTGGGCGGTTTGGTAATTTTATTAATGGGGAGCTTTGGGGACGAGTAACTGATTCGCCTATAGGTATGCTATTTCCAGCTTCCTCGCATGCTGATTTTATGTATGTTCAGACTCATCCAGAATGGTTTTCTCTATATTCTCAGTTAGATGGTATTTTACCAAGACATCCATCGCAGCTTTACGAAATGCTATTTGAAGGTGTTGTGCTGTTTATTATCTTAAATATTTTTATTCGAAAACCAAGACCAACGGGGGCTGTATCTGGGTTGTTTTTGCTTTGCTATGGTTTATTTAGATTTGTTATAGAATTTTTTAGACAGCCAGATGAGCAATTAGGTTTATTTTTAAATATTTTTAGTATGGGGCAAATTCTATGTTTACCAATGATTATTGGTGGCATTTTAATGATCTTACTTGCGTATAGATTTAACAAGAAGGCAAAAATACGATGAAACAATATTTAGCGTTAATGCAAAAAATTTTAGATGAGGGTACCTCTAAGTCAGATCGAACAGGTACAGGAACGCTATCTATTTTTGGTCATCAAATGCGATTTAATTTACAAGAAGGCTTTCCCCTTGTGACAACTAAAAAATGCCATTTACGTTCAATTATTCATGAATTACTTTGGTTTTTGAAGGGTGACACAAATATTAATTATTTAAAAGACAATAAAGTAACTATTTGGGATGAATGGGCTGATCAAAATGGTGATTTAGGTCCTGTATATGGTAAACAGTGGCGAGCATGGGGAGCTAATGATGGTCGTCAAATAGATCAAATTTCGCAGTTAATTGAGCAAATTAAAAATGATCCTGACTCTAGACGTATGATTGTTTCTGCTTGGAATGTCGGTGAATTAGACAAAATGGCATTAGCACCGTGCCATGCTTTTTTCCAATTTTATGTTGCAAATGGTAAGCTTTCTTGTCAGCTGTACCAGCGTTCTTGTGACGTATTTTTAGGGTTGCCGTTTAATATTGCAAGCTATTCTTTGTTAGTTCACATGATCGCACAGCAATGTGACTTACAAGTGGGGGACTTTGTGTGGACCGGTGGTGATACACATCTTTATTCAAATCATATGGAACAAGCCCATTTACAATTAAGTCGTGAGCCAAAAGTATTACCAAAATTAATGATTAAACGCAAACCTTCAACAATTTTTGATTATAATTTTGAGGACTTTGAAATTATGGATTATGATCCTTACCCAGCGATTAAAGCCCCTGTTGCAGTTTAAAGCTTGGTAAAGAATTTTTAGGAAATAGATACATTTTGTGTATGTTTTATTACTAAATAAAAATGAGAA